>NZ_JBHXME010000065.1:0-53661 GCF_042721125.1 Streptomyces sp. NPDC058469 | reverse complement strand
CCCTCAGCGCCTGCGGCGCCGCTCCCACCAACTCGTCGACCACCGCCGACGGCAAGAACGCCGCCACCGCCACCTCCGTCGCCGCTCGGAGAATCTGGAGTACGCGTCATGACGACCCTCGCCCCGCCGCCCCACCAGGAAGACGCCCGGCGCTCGCACCGGGCGGGGCCGCCCGCCGACGGCGGCGTCGCCGCCCGTGCCAGAAGGCTCTTCACGGGCCCGGAGGACGACCCGCGCTGGGCCCGCCCGGCCCTGTGGGGCATCCTCCTCCTCGCCACGGCGCTCTACGCGTGGAATCTGACCTCGATCACCGGCAACAGCTTCTACGACGCGGCCGTCTACAGCGGCACCAAGAGCTGGAAGGCGTTCTTCTTCGGCGCGCTCGACTCCGGCAGCTTCATCACGGTCGACAAACCGCCGTTCGCCCTCTGGGTGATGGGCCTGTCCGCCCGCGTATTCGGTTACGGCACCTGGCAGTTGATGCTGCCGATGGTCGCGGCCGGCACCGGCTCGGTCGCCATCCTGTACCGCCAGATCAAGCGGGACTTCGGTCCGATCGCGGGCACGATCTCCGCACTGGTCCTCACCCTCACCCCGATCACGGTCGCCATCACCCGCGACACCAACCCGGACCCGATCCTCGTCCTGCTGATGATGCTCGGCGCCGCGGCCCTCATGAAGGCCGTCCGCAACGGGAAGTTGATGCCGCTGGTCTGGTCGGCGGTCGCGATCGGCTTCGCGTTCAACACCAAGATGATGCAGGCGTACGTCGTCCTGCCCGCGTTCTTCCTCGTCTACCTCTGGGCCACCAACGTCTCCCTCGGCAAGCGCGTCCGCAACCTCGCCGTCGCCACCGTCGCGCTGGTCGTCTCCAGCGCCTGGTGGATGGTGGTCGTCGACCTGATCCCCGCGTCCTCCCGGCCCTACATCGGCGGCTCGACCGACAACACGGTGTGGGACCTCGTCATCGGCTACAACGGCTTCGGCCGGATCTTCGGCGCCAGCTCGTCGGTCGGTTCGCAGGGCAACGGGGCGAGCTTCGGCGGCAGTTCGGGCCTGTACCGGATGTTCAACGAGATCATGGGCGGCCAGATCTCCTGGCTGATCCCCTTCGCGGCGATCGCGCTCGTCGGCGCTCTGGTCCTGCGTGGCCGCGCTCCCCGTACGGACGCCAAGCGCGCGGCGCTCATGCTCTGGGGCGGCTGGTTCGTCCTCCACTTCCTGACCTTCTCGCTCGCCGAGGGCACCTTCCACCCGTACTACGTCACCGCCATGGCACCCGGTATCGCGGCCGTGGCCGGTGCGGGCGGGGTGCTGCTGTACCGCGCCTTCCGTGAGGGCTCGGCGGCGAAGTGGGCCTGGGTACTGCCGGCGGCGATCGCGGCCAGCTCCGTCTGGGCGGTCGTCCTGCTCCAGCGGGTCTCCGGCTCCGGCACGGTGTACACGGTCGCGGAGATCGTGGTCGGCGTGGCGGGCATCGCCTCTGTACTCGGCCTGCTGGTGGGCCGGTTCACCAAGCGCCACCGTCTGATGGGCTTCGCGGCACTGGCCGCCGTCGTCGCCCTCCTCGCCGGACCCGCGGCCTACTCGGTCTCGGCGGCGACCTCCTCGACCAACGGCACCAACCCGACGGCCGGTCCCAGCACCGGTGGCGGCATGGGTGGCGGCGGTGGGGGCGGTGGCGGCGGTATGGGCGGCGCCCCGAGCGGCACCAAGTCCGGTACCAAGCCCAGCGGTTCGGCCCCGACCGGCACCCGGCCCTCGGGCAGCGGTTCGGCGCCCTCCTCCTCGAAGTCCGCTACCGAGTCCAGCACGCAGCAGGCCGGCGGCGGTATGGGCGGCGGCACCCAGGTCTCGTCCGAGATGATCACGTACCTCAAGAAGCACCAGGACGGGGCGACTTGGCTGCTGGCGGTGTCCACCGACCAGACGGCGTCCTCGATCATCCTGGAGTCGGGTCAGCCCGTGATCTCGATGGGCGGCTGGTCCGGCAGCGACAACGCGATGACCCTCGCCAAGCTCAAGTCCCTGGTGAAGTCCGGCAAGTTGCACTACATCATCGTGAGCAGCGACGGCGGCCAGGGCACCAGCTCCGCGATCACGACCTGGGTCAAGGCCCACGGCACGGCGGTCAAGTCCTCGGCGTACAGCACCAGTTCATCCACTTCTTCCACGTCCACCACGTCGACCAGCAGCGGCCTGTACCGCCTGGACGCCTCCGACGTCAGCTGAAGCACTCCCCCGAACCGCATCTCCCGACAGTAAGGGCCGCCGTTAACCCGGCGGCCCTTCCGCATGTCGTGGGTGAAGCTGTCGTACCCCCGAACTCCCTAGGCCGTCGCCATCGCGACCGGAAATCCGGGTGTACGGCGGACCCGTCGTCCGGCGTCGACCGCGAACACCTCGCAGCCGGGCCGGGCGGCGGCCCAGTCGACGCCCTCCGGGCCCATCGCGAAGGCCGCGGTCGCCGTGGCGTCGGCCTCCGTCAGTGAGGCGGCCACGACGGAGACGCTGAGGAGTCCGGTCGCGGGACGGCCGGTGCGCCCGTCGACGATGTGGTCGCCGCGCTCGTAGCGCGCGGAGGTCGCCACCGCCCCGTCGGTCAACTCCAGTACCGTGCACAGCTGGTCGGCATGCTCAGGGTGCCGTACGCCCACCCGCCACGGACCGCCGGCCACGACCACGTCGCCACCGGCGTTGAGGATGAAGCGCCGGGCCCCGGCGGCGGTGAGCCGTTCCGCCGCCCGCTGCACCGACCAGCCCTTGACCACCGCGCAGGGGTCGAGGGGCCGACCGGGCAGCCGGACGTCGAAGGCGCCGCCGGTCGCGACCCGGTACCGCTCGCAGAGGTCGAGCACCTCGGTCAAGTCGGCGCTGAGGTCCCCGAGTCGCAGCTCGACGCGGTCGTAGCGGCAGACCTCGCTGTCCGGGCGGAACGGGCTGAAGCGGGCGTCGACCTCGCGCAGCCAGGCGAACAGCGCGTCCGCCGTCTCCTCCCCGATGCCCTCGTCGTCGACCCGCAACGACACGGGGAACCCCATCACATGCTCAACTCGGCGCATCTCACGCGCCCTTGGCGTCGATCGCGGCCTGGAGCGACTGGACGTAGGCGTCGCTGGTGATCGTGGCGCCGGACACCGTGTCGATCTTCGAACTCTGCGCCTTGAGGGTCTCCTCGATCAGCACCGGGACGGCCGCCGTGGTCTGCGGGTGGTCCGGCTGCTGGAGCATGCTCACGGAGCTGATCTTGTCGCCCTCGAAGGTCACCCGCACCTGCACGGTGCCCTTGGAGGTGTTGATCGCGGTGCCCTGGACGACCTTCTTCGAGGACGTGGACGGCGTAGACGTGGAGCCCGACGACGAGGCGGTGGCCGTAGGAGTCGGTGTCGAGACCGCCTCCGTGGTCGTCGTCGTGCTCGTCGTCGTCCCGAGGGACGGCTCGTAGCGCCACACGGGGATCAGGCCTGCGACGGACAGGACCAGGACAGGTATGACTCGCTTCACGATATTTCTCTCATCCCGCCAGGCTGAAGCGTTCGAAGTGGATCTGCTGCTTGGGCACGCCCATGTCGCCGAGGGTGCGCAGCACCGCGTTCATCATCGGCGGCGGTCCGCAGAGGAAGACGTCGCGGTCGGCGATGTCCGGCACGAGCCGGGCCAGTTCGCGGGGCGCGAGCCTGTCGGGGACGGGTGGGCCGGTGACCAGGTGCAGCTGGGCGCCCTTGGCGTGGGCGAGTTCGACCAACTCGCCGTAGAGGACGGCGTCGCGGTCGGTGGCGACGCGGTAGATGACGACCGCGTGGCCCTCCAGGTCCTCCAGCAGGGCGCGGATGGGGGTGACGCCGACGCCGCCGGCTATGAGCAGGGACTCCGGCTTCGTGCGGTGCAGGGTGGTGAAGGCGCCGTAGGGGCCCTCGGCGAAGACGCGTGTGCCGACCTTGAGGTGGCGCAGGGCGGCCGTGCCGTCGCCGGCGGTCTTGGCGGTGAGGCGGAGGCGGGTGCCGTCGGGGGCGGCCGAGAGGGAGAAGGGGTTGGCCTGCCACCAGCGGTCCTTGGTGAGGAAGCGCCAGAGGAAGAACTGGCCCGCCTGGGCCGGGAGTCGGTCGAGGTCGCGGCCGGTGATGTAGATCGAGACGACGTTGTCGGACTCGGGGACCACCGCCTCCACCCGCAGTTGGTGGCGAAGGTTGCGCCACAGCGGTAGGACCAGCCGGCCCAGGGCCACCGAGCCGAGCGCCACGCCCCACACCGCGTACCAGTACGTCGTGGCGGCGGACGACGCGGTGAACGTCGTACCGACCGCGACCTGGTGGGTGAAGGCGAGGACCACGGCGACGTAGGTGTAGAGGTGGATGAAGTGCCAGGTCTCGTAGGCGAGGCGGCGTCGGGCGTAGCGGGCGGAGGTCGCGCCGATGACGAGGATCAGGGCGAAGGCGACGAGCGCGCGCAGGATGCCCTCGGTGGTCTCGGCGAGGTCGACGACCTCGCCGACCGGGCCGGTGTCGGTGCCCTGGGCGTAGCCGAAGGCGATGAACACGAGGTGCCCGAGCAGCGTCCAGAGCAGCGCGAAGCCGGTCCAGCGGTGCCAGGAGGTCAGCCGGTCCATGCCGATCCGGCGGTCGAGCCAGGGCAGCCGGGCCACCAGCAGCAGCTGGAAGGCCATGACGAGCGCGCCGTAGAGGCCGAGGAGGCGGCCGATGACGATGAGCGTGTTGGAGGCGAAGCCTGCTTGGACGAAGAAGACGGTCACCACGGCGACGTTCGCGGCCAGCACGGCGTACAGGCCCGTGCGGGCCACCACCCTGGGGCGTATCGCCGTGGGGGGCGCAGGGGGCGATTGGACGGTCGTCACGGACGGCAGCTCCTTGATCGGGTCCTGGGAGTCGAGCTTGACCTCGGGGGGCTGTCGTTTTCCTGTCGGACAACTTTCAAGTGGTTATCGATGTGGGTGTGGCGGTGCCGCGGGTCTGGCGCGGATCGGTGGGTGACGCACTATGTGCGGGTGGACAAAGTACGACTCCTCGTCGTGGACGACGACCCGCCGATCGCCGATCTTGTCGCGACGGTCGCCCGGTACGAGGGCTGGGAGGCCGCGTGCGCGTACTCCGGTGAGGAGGCGCTGAGTGTGGCCGCCGAGTTCAAACCGGACATCGTGGTGCTCGACCTGATGCTGCCCGGCCTGGACGGCTTCGGCGTGCTCGACCGGCTGCGGCACTCCGGGACGATGGTGCCCGTGGTGTTCCTCACGGCGCGCGACGCCGTGGCCGACCGGGTCGCGGGGCTGACGCGGGGAGGTGACGACTACCTGGTCAAGCCGTTCGCGGTGGAGGAGCTGATGGCCCGGCTGCGGACCGTGCTGCGGCGCAGCGCCGGGCCCGGTTTCCAGCGGTCGGTGCTCCAGGTCGCGGACCTGACGATGGACGAGGACACCCGCGAGGTGCGCCGCGCCGACCACCTCCTCACGCTCACGCCGACCGAGTACGAGGTGCTGCGCTATCTGATGCGCAAGTCGCCGACCGTGCTCACCAAGGCGCAGATCCTCGACCATGTGTGGGAGTACGGCTTCGGGGGCCGCTCGAACGTGGTGGAGCTCGTGGTCAGCAGGCTGCGCCGCAAGCTCGACGAGGGGCACGATCCGCTGATCCACACCGTGCGCGGCTTCGGCTACGTGATCCGGCAGGCCGCCGAGTGATCCGCCGGCTGCCCCGGAACTGGCGCCGGGTGCGCCTGGGCACCCGGCTCGCGCTGGGCGTGGGCGTGCTCTCGCTGATCGTGTTCGCGGTCGTCGGCACGGCTCTCACGATGTACATGCGCGACTATCTGCAACGCCAGGTCAGCGACCAGATGAAGCTCGTCCAGGTCGTCCAGTCCAAGGACGCGGCGGCGCACGGAATCGTCCAGGACAAGCCGTACTACGGCTGGTACACGGCGGTCTACGACGTCTCGGGCACCACCCCGAAACTGCGCGAGCCGTCCGACGTGCCGGACGACACCCGCGCGCTCACCGCCCTCGCCAGGACGATGGCGCACTCCACCACGGAGATCTCCCGCACGGTGACGATCGACGGCGAGGGCACCTACCGGCTGCGGGCCTGCGAGGTCGAGCCCGGTGTGGTCCTGGTGAGCGCGGCGCCCCTGGCGGACGTGCAGGGCACGGTACGGCAGCTGGTCACGGTGCAGGTGGTGGCGTTCGCGCTGGCGCTGCTGGTGCTGGTGGTGATCGGCCGGAATCTGCTGCGGCGCGGGCTGCGACCGCTCAGCGACATGGCGACGACGGCCCACGGCATCGCCTCGCACAACCTCACCGAGTCGGCGGCCCGGCTGCCGCTGCGCGCCGAGCGGGGCGACGGCGGGCCCGAGGTGGAGGAGCTGCGCACCGCGTTCAACACGATGCTGGAGCACATCGACGACTCCCTCGCGGTGCGCGCGGAGGCGGAGCAGCGGCTGCGCCGGTTCGTCGCGGACGCCTCGCACGAGCTGCGGACCCCGCTGATGTCGGTGCGCGGCTACGCGGACCTGTTCCAGTACGCCGCGGCGAACGTCCCCGAGGAACGCGACAAGCACCTGACGAGGCTGCGCGCCGAGGCCGCCCGCATGGGCGTCCTCCTCGACGACCTCCTCCTGCTGGCCCGCCTCGACGCGGCGGACGTGGAGACTCCGCTACGGCCGGAGGACGCGGACCTGGTGGAGCTGGTGGGGCAGGCGGCGGACGCCTTCCGCGCCGGGCACCGGGACCACCCGCTGACGGTGTCGGTGCCCGCGTCCCCGGTCCGGCTGCGCGTGGATCCGGTCCGCGTCCGGCAGGTGCTGGACAACCTCCTCGCCAACGCGGCCGTGCACACCCCGGCCGGGACGCGGGTGTCGGTGTCGTTGTCGGTCGCGGACGGCGCCGCGTCGGTGCGGATCGCCGACGCGGGGCCCGGGATCCCGCAGGACGACCGGGCCCGGGTCTTCGACCGTTTCTACCGGGTCGACAAGGCGCGCACCCGGGACCGGGGCGGCAGCGGGCTGGGCCTCGCGGTGGCGCGGTCGCTGGCGAAGGCGCACGGCGGCACCGTGGAGCTGACGTCCGAGCCCGGCGCGACGGTCTTCACGGTGACGATCCCGCTGGGGGCGGCTTCGTCCCGGTGAGGATCGTGTTGGGAGCGGCTTCGTCCCGGTGAACGCGGGTAGCGTCCGCCCCCGCTCGCTCTAGCTCAGCGCCGGGCTTGTGCCTACCATGGCTGACGTGGCGTCACCTGAGGCTCAGGACACTCAACTGGCTCTGTTCCATCGGCAGTTGTCGCGCTTCGAAGCCGAGAGCTGAGCGGCACGGCATGCGCGCGCCCGTCGCCGACAGCTCCCGCACCGGTGCGGGCGAGGCCCGCCCGGGACCGTCACATCCCGCGCCACACGTTGTCGTAGGCCGCGTCCTCGACGCTCTTCCGCTGCCGCACGGCCTCCAGCTCCGTCACCGCGTCGTGGACCACGGCGATGACCGTGTCCAGCGACTCGTCGGTGACCTTCGCGGAGTCCTCGTCCGACACCTCGCGGATCCCGGCGGCCGCGGCGAGCTGGGCGAGGACGGGTTCGCCCTCGGCCCAGCGGTCCGCCGCGCGGGTGCGGGCCGGGGAGTCGACCAGGGCCGTCCGGCCGGTGCGGACCGGGATCCAGCGCCCGCGCTGCCGGGCGACCAGCCCCTCCGCCTCCAGCGCGGCGAGATAGGCGGAGGACAGGCGGAGCCCCCGCCGCCACACCCAGTCCTCGACCGACTCGTACGGCGCCTCCCGCACGAGCACGGTCGCGGCCTGGTCCAACAGTGCGTCCTCCAAGGGGACTTGGAGGTTCGGCACGATCAGGTCGCCGTCCAGCGTCACGGCTTCGGCGGCGAGGAGGTCGATCACCTCCGCTCCGGCGAGCGCGAGCGACAGATCACCCGTCTCGACGGGGCGGTCGGGTGCGACATCCATGGCGACGATCATCAGGTCCCGCGGTGTGCTCATAGGTGCCAACCTAGCGCGGCTTATGCGAGGAGGCAGCGACACCCAACGTTTACATAATTCCCTCCCGCCGTCAGTGGTGTTTCGGGACTGTGAGCCTCGGATGAATATCAGGGGCTTTTGGACCGCTTGCGCCACTGCGGTCCGAGTGGCGTGCCCTCTGAAGGAAATTGGCAGGGTTTTCGGTTGTTTGGGGACCCGGTTCCGGCTGGCCTGATCACTTCCCTCGACCAGTTGCTTGCCTTGGCGTTGTTGACCGACGAGTAACAGGGGGGCTAGCTTTCCATCAGCCCTCTTGCGCCTCTGCGATTACATTCGGCGGCCCCTGCCGAAACCCCCCACCGTGCAGTTTCACCGTTTATTCGGAGAATCATGACGTCTGTCGCGCGCGCCGAAGCAATGATCATTGGAATCACTCCGTTCCATGAACCGGATGCCCGACTCGCGGCGGCCGTCAGCCGCGCCGGCGGGCTGGGGGTACTGGACCTGGGAATCGGCGACCGAAGATCCAGAGAGGCCCTGTCGCGCGTCCTGCGCTGGTCCCCCGGCCCTTTCGGGGTACGGGTCGGACCCCACTGCCGGATCGGCCCCGGTGACCTCACGGCGGGCGGCGGCGCGGCCCCGCACACCGTGGTCCTCACCGCGGACGCCGCCTGGCAGGTCGGCGAGGTCGCGACGGAGCATCGCGTGCTGGTCGAGGTCACCGACCCGGACCAGGCACTGACGGCGGTCCGCGCCGGTGCGCACGGACTGATCGCCCGGGGCGCCGAAAGCGGCGGCCGGGTGGGCGAGTTGAGCACCTTCGTCTTACTCCAGCGGCTGCTCGCCGAGCCCGGTGTGGACGTCCCGGTCTGGGCCTGCGGCGGCATCGGACCCCGTACGGCGGCCGCGTCCGTGGCCGGTGGCGCCGCCGGGGTCGTCCTCGACAGCCAACTGGCCCTGCTCGCCGAGTCGGGCCTGCCGGAGACGGCCGCTGCGGCGCTGCGCTCGATGGACGGTTCCGAGACCACGCTGGTGGCCGGTCACCGCGTGCTGCTACGGCGCGGTCCCGACGCCCCGCGGGTGCCCGCCGACCGAGTCCCCGAACTGCTCGGCGCCCGCGACCCGCGTACCCAGCTGCTGCCGGTCGGCCAGGACGGTTTCCTCGCCGCGCGTTTCGCGGAACGCTGGGGCGACGTAGGTCGCACGGTGCGCGAACTGACCGCCGCCATAAGGGAATCCGTACGGGACGAGGGACCCGCCGAGGCATTGCGCGCCGGTTCCCCGATGAGCCGGACGCTCGGCACCCGACTCCCCGTCGCCCAGGGCCCGATGACCCGCGTCAGCGACCAGGCGGAGTTCGCCGCGGCCGTCGCGGAAGGCGGTGCCCTGCCGTTCGTCGCGCTGGCCCTGTCGAGCGGCGAGCAGTCGCGGACGGTGCTGGCCGAGACCCGCGCCGCCGTGGGGAGGCGGCCCTGGGGCGTCGGGGTGCTCGGCTTCGCGCCCGAGGAGATGCGCAACGCCCAGCTCGAAGCCGTACGGGAGGTGGGGCCCACGCACGCGATCATCGCGGGCGGTCGGCCCTCCCAGGCCGAGGCGCTGGAGCGGGCCGGGATCTCCACCTTCCTGCATGTGCCCTCGCCGGGGCTGCTGCGGCAGTTCCTGGACGCGGGCGTGCGCAGGTTCGTGTTCGAGGGCTCCGAGTGCGGCGGCCATGTCGGACCGCGCGGCAGCTTCCCGCTGTGGGAGGCCCAACTCGCCGTCCTGGACGACTTCTTGGCGACGGCCGAGGCGGGCACGGCCGAGCGCGTCGAGGTGTTCTTCGCGGGCGGTGTCCACGACGGACGCTCGGCGGCGATGGTGGCCGCGCTCGCCGCACCGCTCACCGCACGCGGTGCCGCCGTCGGCGTGCTGATGGGCACCGCCTATCTGTTCACGGAGGAGGCGGTGACGCGCGGGGCGGTCCAGCCCCTGTTCCAGGAGCAGGTCGTCCGGGCCACCCGGACCGCACTCCTTGAGACCGCGCCCGGCCACGCCACCCGCTGCGTACCGAGCCCGTTCAGCGACAACTACCTCGATTTCGAGGCCCGGTTGCGCGAGCAGGGCGTACCCGACCGGCAGATCTGGGAGAAGCTGGAGCGGCTCAACGTCGGCCGGCTGCGGATCGCCAGCAAGGGCGTGGAGCGGGACCCGGACGGTGCGCTGACCGCCGTGGACGAGCAACGCCAGCTCGCCGAGGGGATGTTCATGGCCGGCGAGGTCGCCGTGCTGCGTTCGGCGACCACCACGATCGACGCCCTGCACCGCTCGGTGACCGAGGAGGCCGCCGATTTCCTGGCCGGGAGCGCGCGAACTGCCCGCGCCCGCCTGGGAGTAGAGGAGAGCGTCGAGCCGGAGGCCCCGGCCCCCCTGGACATCGCTGTCGTCGGCATGGCGTGCATGTTCCCGCAGGCACCCGACCTCCCCACGTTCTGGGCGAACATCCTCGGCGGGCGGGACTCCGTCGACGAGGTCCCGCCCGACCGCTGGGACCCCGCCGTGCACTACTCGGAGTCCGCGGACAGTCCCGGCGCCACCCCGTCGAAGTGGGGCGGTTTCCTGCCGCGCATCCCCTTCGACCCGCTGCGCTACGGCATCCCGCCGACCTCCCTCGGCAGCATCGAACCGGTGCAACTGCTGGCCCTCGAAGCGGCCCGGCGTTCGCTGGAGGACGCCGGATACGGCGACCGGGGGCGGAAGTTCGACCGCGCGCGCACCTCCGTGGTGTTCGGCGCGGAGGCGGGCAGCGACCTGTCCAACGCGACCACGCTGCGCGCCGTACTCCCCTCCTACTACGGCAGGATCCCGCAGGGCATCGAGGAGCAACTCCCCACCCTCACCGAGGACTCCTTCCCCGGGATGCTCTCCAACGTCATCTCGGGCCGCATCGCCAACCGGCTCGACCTCGGCGGTGCCAACTTCACGGTCGACGCCGCCTGCGCGTCCTCACTGGCCGCCGTCGACGTCGCCTGCAAGGAACTCGTGGGCGGCACCAGCGATGTCGTCCTGTGCGGGGGCGCCGACCTCCACAACGGCATCAACGACTACGTCCTCTTCTCCTCCGTGCACGCCCTGTCCCCCACCGGCCGCTCGCGCGCCTTCGACAGCTCGGCCGACGGCATCGCACTCGGCGAGGGCGTCGCCTGCGTGGTCCTCAAGCGGCTCGCGGACGCGGAGCGGGACGGCGACCGGATCTACGGCGTGATCAAGGGAGTCGGCAGTTCCAGCGACGGCCGCTCCCTGGGCCTGACGGCACCCCGGCCCGAGGGCCAACGAGCCGCGCTGGAACGGGCGTACCGCAACGCGGGCATCTCCCCCGCCGAGGTCGGCCTGGTCGAGGCGCACGGCACCGGAACGGTCGTCGGCGACCGTACCGAACTCTCCATCCTCAGCCAGGTGTTCACCGAGTCCGGTGCGGAGACGGGCAGTTGTGCGCTCGGCTCGGTCAAGTCGCAGATCGGTCACACGAAGTGCGCCGCCGGACTCGCCGGTCTCATCAAGACCGTGCTGTCCCTCTACACCGGCGTGAAGCCGCCCACCCTGCACATGAAGCGGCCCAACTCGGCGTGGCAGGAGGACAGCAGCCCGTTCGTCTTCCACGCCCGGCCCCGGCCGTGGGCGGCACCGGCCGAGGAACGCGTCGCGGGCCTCAGCGCGTTCGGCTTCGGCGGCACCAACTTCCACGCGGTGATCGGGGCCTACGGCGAGGCGGTTCCGCCCGCGCAGGGCCTGGACGCGTGGCCCGCCGAGCTGATCACCTTCCGGGGAGCGGACCGGACGGCGGCGCGGCGAGGCATCGAGGAGATCCTGAAGCTCGCCGAGGCGGGCCACTGGAAGCTCCGCGACCTCGCGCTGAGCGCGTCACGGCGCTCGGACGCTCGCCATGAACCGGTCCAAGCAGCCGTCGTGGCCACGGATGTCGAGGGGCTGATCGGGCAACTGCGGCGCGCACTGGCGGACGAGCACGCCCCTGCTGACGGAATCCACCTGGCCGACGCGGAGGCAGACACGGGCAAGGTCGCCTTCCTCTTCCCAGGTCAAGGCAGTCAGCGGCCCGGCATGCTCGCCGATGTGTTCATCGCGTTCCCCGAGTTGCAGCACTATCTGCACCTCGGCCGCGACCACGCCGACGCGCTCTACCCGCCCACCGCGTTCGACGACACCGCCCGCGACCGCCAGCAGGCAGGTCTCACCGACACCCGGGTCGCGCAGCCCGCGCTGGGCATCGCCGGGCTGGCAGCCCACGCCCTGCTCACCGAGGCGGGCGTGCGGCCCGACATGGCGGCCGGGCACAGTTACGGCGAACTGGTGGCCCTGTGCGCGGCCGGTGCGATCACGCCGGAGGCGCTGCTGGAGCTGAGCGCCGAACGCGCGGCGGCGATCCTCGAAGCCACGGGCACGGACGACCCGGGAACCATGGCCGCGGTGGCGGCCGGAGCCGAGGACGTCGAACAGGCCCTGAAGGCGGCGGACGCACCCGACTCCGTCGTCGTCGCCAACCACAACTCCCCCCGCCAGACGGTGATTTCGGGCCCCACCGAGGCCGTCGCCACAGCCGTACGGCTGCTGCGCGACGCCGGTCTCGGCGCCAAGCGCATCCCCGTGGCCTGCGCCTTCCACAGCCCGCTGGTGGCAGGAGCGGGCGAACGGTTCGCGGAGGCTCTCGCACAACGGCCGGTGCTCACCCCCGAGTTCCCGGTGTGGTCCAACCGCACGGCGGCCCCGTACGGCGAGGGCGCCGACGCGGTCCGGGCCGAACTCGCCGCGCAGATAGGTTTGCCGGTCGGCTTCGTCGCGCAGATCGAGGCGATGTACGAGGCGGGAGCGCGGGTCTTCGTCGAGGCCGGACCGGGTTCCGTGCTCACCCGGCTGGTCGACCAGATCCTCGGCGACCGCCCGCACCGCACGGTCGCCTGCGAGCCCCGGCAGGACAGCGGGCTGCGCGGCTGGCTCGACGCGCTGGCCCAACTGGCCGTCGCGGGGCTGCCGGTGCGTACCGGCTGGCTGTTCAACGGGCGCGACGCCGTCGACGCGGCCCGGACTCCCGTGCCCTCGCGACCCGGCTGGACGGTCGACGGACAGCTCGTCCGTACCGCCGCCGGAGCGCTCCTGCCCGGTGCCCTCGCACCGGCCCGACGCGTTGTGGAGACGACTGTGACGACGAACCCTCAGGACGGTGTGCCCGTCGAGGCGAACAGGGACGCGCTCATCTCCGAATTCCTGCGCACCAGTCGGGAGATGGTGGCCGCGCAACGGGATGTGCTGCTGACGTACTTCGGCGCGGTACAGGGAACGGTGCCGCAGGGAACCTGGGTGCCCGCACCGGCGCCCGCCGTGATCGAGGCCCTGCCACAGACACCCGCCCTGCCGGCGGCAGCCGAGGCGCCAATACCTCAACAGGCCACCGCACCACAGGCGTTGACAACCCCCCAGGCACCCGAGGCCGTCACCGAGGCCGACGTGCTCCGGGTCGTCCTGGAGATCATCAGCGAGCGCACCGGCTATCCCGTCGACATGATCGAGCCCGACCTCGACCTGGAGGCGGACCTCAGCATCGACTCCATCAAGCGCGCCGAGATCGCCGGCGAACTGGCCCAACGGCTCGGCATCGGCGGCGGTATGGACGTCGCCTCGCTCGACGACTCCGAGCTGGAGGACCTGGCGAAGGCCCGTACGGCGGCCTCCGTCACGGGCTGGCTGTCGGCACGGCTGACGGAACCCGCCGTAAGCGAAGCGGCCGATACGACGACGCCGGACAGTGCCCCTGCCCCACAGGACGAGGTCACCGGCGCCGCGCCGAAGCGGCTCCAACTGCGGCCGGTGCTGCTGGCGCACCAGGACGGTGACAACCCGGCGGACCCGGAGTCCGTGCTGAGCGGACGTCGGTTCGTTCTCTACGGCGAGGATGACGGCTCGGAGGCGGTCGCGGCGCGGCTCTCCTCGTACGGCGCCGACGCGGTGATCGTCGCTCCCGAGCACCAACTCACCGACGCGGACGGCCAGGTGGACGCCGCTCTGTATCTCGCGCCGCTCACGGCGTCGGCGCCGGTGCTGCCCGACGCGTTCCCCGTGTTCCAGGCCGCCCTGCGCCGCGGCCCGCGCCAACTCCTCGCGGTCCAGGGGGCGGACGGCGGATCGGCGGGCCTGCACGGGCTGTTCCGTACGGTGGCGCGCGAGTATCCGGACACCGTCGCCCGCGTCGTCGAGCTGGCGGACACCGCACCGGCCGCCGTCGCCGACGCGGTGATCGCCGAACTGCTGGCGCCCGACACCGAGCCGGTCGTGCTGCGAACCGCCGCCGGACGACACGGACTTGAGCTGACCGAGACGCCGCTCGGCGCGCTCGCGACGAACGGTGCCGGACCGGCCGGTGACGGGGTCGCCGAGGCCGCCGCGATCGGGCTCGACCGCGACTCGGTGGTCCTGCTGGTGGGCGGCGCGCGGGGCATCACCGCGAAGTTCGCCGTCGCACTCGCCGCCGCCTCCCGATGCCGTATCGAACTCCTGGGCAGGACCCCCGCGCCGGCCGGCCCCGAGGACCCGGCGACCGCGGGTGCCCGCACCCCGGCCGAACTGCGCGCCGCCCTCGCCGCGAAGGGCGGTGGACTCACGCCCGCCGAGATCAACCGCACCGCCGAACTCCTGCTCGCCCAGCGGGAGATCACCGCGACCCTGGACGAACTGACAACTCTCGGCAGCCAGGCCCGCTACCACTCCGTCGACTTCCGCGAACCGGACGCCGCGCTCCAGGCGGTCAAGGAGATCCACGCCGAACACGGCCGCCTCGACGGTGTCGTCTACGCGGCCGGCGTCATCGAGGACCGGCTGATCGCCGAGAAGACCACCGAGTCCTTCCAGCGGGTCTACGGCACGAAGACACACGGCGCCGAAACCCTGCTGTCGGCGCTGGAGGAGCTGCCCAACGGCCCGTCCTTCGCCGTCCTGTTCGGCTCCATCTCGGCCGTCCTCGGCAACCGCGGCCAGGTCGACTACGCCGCCGCCAACGACGCCCTGCAGAGCCTGGGCACCGCCTGGGCCGCCCGCACCGGGCACCGTGCGCTCACCGTGCACTGGGGCCCGTGGGCACCCACCGGTGGCCACCACGGCATGGTCACCCCGGAGTTGGGACGCGAGTACGCCCGCCGTGGCATCTCGCTGATCGACCCCGAGGAGGGCACCGCGGCCCTGCTGCGCGAGCTCGCCTGGGGCGACGAGTCGGCCGGAGTCGTCGTCTACACCGCTTCGGGCTGGTGACATGACGGACCGTCAAGTGCCGGTCGCCATCGTGGGAATGTCGGTGCTGCTCCCCGGCGCCGCCGACCTCGACGCGTACTGGCGGAATCTGCTGGCCGGCACGGACGCCATCAGCGAGGTACCGGACGGCCGTTGGGACGCGGACTACTACCGTCCGGACTCCGCGAGCGGTCCGGCCGTGGCCGACCAGGTGTACTGCCGACGCGGCGGATTCGTGGACGAGCTGGCCGAGGTCGAGGTCACCCGGTTCGGCATCATGCCGAACTCGGTGCCCGGCACCGAACCCGACCAGCTCATCGCCCTCCACGTGGCCGCCGCCGCCCTCGCCGACGCGGGCGGCGAGTCCCGCCTGCCCGACCGGCGGCGCGTCGGTGTCGTCCTCGGCCGGGGCGGCTATCTCACCCCCGGCCTGGTCCGCCTCGACCAGCGGGTCCGTACGGCGGGCCAACTCGTCCGCACCCTGGGCGAGTTGCTGCCCGACCTCGACCCCGGCCAACTCGACCGCATCCGTACCGCGTTCACGGAACGGCTCGGCCCCGACAGTCCCGAGTCGGTCATCGGCCTGGTCCCCAACCTCGCGGCGTCCCGCGTCGCCAACCGCCTCGACCTGCGCGGCCCGGCGTACACGGTGGACGCGGCCTGCGCCTCCTCACTGATCGCCGTCGATCAGGCGGTGACCGAACTCGCCGCCGGGCGCTGTGACTTGATGCTCGCCGGGGGCGTCCACCACTGTCACGACATCACGCTGTGGAGCGTGTTCTCCCAGTTGCGCGCGCTCTCCCCGAGCCAGCGCATCCGCCCCTTCCATCGCGACGCCGACGGCATCCTGATCGGCGAGGGCACGGGAGTCGTCGTCCTCAAGCGCCTCGCCGACGCCGAACGCGACGGCGACCGGATCTACGCCGTCATCCGCGGCACCGGCGTGTCCAGCGACGGCCGCGCCGCGAGTCTCGTCAACCCCGACTCGACCGGCCAGACCCACGCCGTACGCCAGGCCTGGCAGGCGGCGGGGCTGGATCCCGCGCTGCCCGGCTCCATCGGCCTCCTTGAGGCGCACGGCACGGCGACGCCCGCCGGTGACGCGGCCGAACTCGCCACGCTGGCCGAGGTGTTCGGTGACACGGGGACATCCCGTGGCGGTGCGGTCATCGGCTCCGTGAAGTCGATGATCGGCCACACGATGCCGGCCGCCGGAGTCGCCGGCCTGGTCAAGGCCGCCCTCGCCGTCCACCACGGCATGCTCCTGCCGACCCTGCACTGCGACGACCCACACCCCGCGCTCGCGGCCACCCGGTTCCGTCCGCTGGAGAGGGCGGCACCCTGGGAGACGACCTCCGAACAGCCGGTGCGGCGGGCGGCGGTCAACGCGTTCGGGTTCGGTGGCATCAACGCGCATGTGGTGCTGGAGGAGGCGCCGGGGGCGCGCGCATCACGTGCGGCGGCGGTGGTCGTCGACGAACCGGAACGCGTGCTGATGCTCGCCGCCGACAGCCCCGAGGCTCTCGCCGCGCTGCTGGACGCGGACGACTCCTCCGTACTGGCCGCGGGCCACGCGCATCCCCCGTCGGGCCCCTCCCGCCTCGGCATCGTCGCCCCGGACGCCAGGCGGCTGACGCTGGCCCGCCGGGCAGTCGCCAAGGGACGGGCGTGGCAGGGCCGTAGCGATGTGTGGTTCACGCCGAGCCCGCTGATCGGGTCCGGCGCGGGCGCGGGAAAGCTGGCGTTCGTCTTCCCGGGCCTGGAGGGCGACTTCACGCCCCGGGTCGAGGACGTCGCCGCGCACTTCGGACTTCGTGAGAACCGGTCCGCAACTCCCGCACAGGTTGGTGATGTTGGCCGCCACGGCTTCGATGTCGTCAGCGTCGGGAGGCTGTTGGACGCCGCGTTGCGCCGGATGGGTGTCGTCCCGGACGCGGTCGCCGGACACAGTGTCGGCGAGTGGACCGCGATGACGGCCGCCGGGGTGTACTCGCCGGACGAGGTCAGCGACTTCATGGAGGCGTTCGACCCGGACACGGTGACGGTCCCCGGCCTCGCCTTCGGTGCGATCGGTGCCCCGGCCGAGCGCGTGCTGTCGGCCCTCGCCGCCGACTGGGCGGGCGCCGGGATCGTCCTCTCCCACGACAACGCGCCGGGCCAGTCGATGGTGTGCGGACCGGACAAGGCGGTGGACGCGTTCGTGCGGTCCTTCCGCGCGCAGGGCGTCCTGAGCCAGGTCCTCCCGTTCCAATCCGGCTTCCACACACCGATGTTGAAGCCCTACCTCGCCCCGATCGAAGAGGCCACGAACCGCTTCCGCCTCCATCCGCCGACGGTCCCCCTGTGGTCGGGGACGACCGCCTCGCCGTATCCCTCGGACGAGTCGGCGGTGCGCGAACTGTTCATCCGCCACCTGTTGGAGCCCGTCCGCTTCCGCCAACTCGTCGAGGCCATGTACACCGCCGGCCACCGCGCGTTCGTCCAGGTCGGCACAGGCCAGCTCGGCTCCCTCATCGACGCCACACTCAGCGGACGCGATCACCTGGTCGTCGCCGCCAACTCGCCCCACCGTTCGGGGCTGGCCCAACTCCGGCGCGTGGCCACGGCATTGTGGGCGGCGGGCGGGACGGTGGATCCGGTGACACTGGCCCCGCAGAAACCGGTTCTACGACGGGAACGGCCTCCGGTACGGCTCGACCTGGACGGCGCACTCGTGTCCCTCGACGCCCCGACCCTGGTGAAGCTGCGGGCGGAGCTGCGCACACCGGCCGCCGCGAACACACCGGTCCTCGCCGCCCTGTCCCCCCTGGACGCACTCACCGACCGCTTCCCCGCCGCCGCCGAACTGCACGCCCTCATGCGCGACACCGCCGACACGGCCGCCCAGCTCATCGGCGCGGGCAGCCGTCGTACCGCACCGACCGCGCCCGTGCTCGCACCCCGGATGTCCACCCCCGTTCTCCCACCCAAACTCCCCACTCCCCCAGGGGAATGGCAGACCACGGTCCACGTCTCCCCCGAGTCCATGCCGTACCTCATGGACCACTGCTTCTTCCCGCAGCGTCCCAACTGGCCGGATGTGGCCGACCGTTGGCCGGTGGTCCCCGCGACCACGATCGTCCAGCACATCATCGAGGCGGCGGAGCGGGCCGCCCCGGGCATGCGCGCGGTCGCCGTGCACGACGCGCGGTTCGACCGATGGCTGACGGCGACACCGTCGGTCGACGTACCGGTGCGGGTGGTCGCCGAGACCCCCGACCGGCTCGCCGTCTCCTTCGGCCCGCACGCCCGCGGTGTGGTCGAACTGGCCCCCGCCCACGCCACATCACCCTCACCGCACCCCCGCCCGGACCCCGCCACCGAACGCGTCCCCGACCACACCGCGTCCCATCTCTACGACGAGCGCTGGATGTTCCACGGCCCGGCGTTCCAGGGCGTCACCGAACTCACCGCGATCGGCGACCGCCACGTACGCGGCGTGATCACCACTCCCTCCGCCCCGGGCGCCCTGCTCGACAACGTGGGCCAGATCCTCGGCTACTGGATCATGTCGACCCGCACCGAACGCACCGTGGTCTTCCCGGTCGGCATGCGCGAGATGCGCTTCTACGGCCCCCGTCCGCGCCCCGGCACGGAGGTGGAGTGCCTGGTACGGATCACCTCGCTCACCGACGTCGTGCTCGAAGCGGACGTCCAGCTCACGGTCGACGGCGAGGTGTGGGCGGAGCTGACCGGCTGGCAGGACCGGCGCTTCGACAACGACCCGCAGACCAGGCCGGTCGAGCGTTTCCCCGAGCGCAACACCCTCTCCGAGGCGCGCCCCGGCGGCCGGACCCTGCTGAACGAGCGCTGGCCCGACCTCGCCTCGCGCGACCTGATCATGCGCAACTCCCTGAGCAGCGTGGAGCGTTCGCAGTACGCCGAGCATCCGCCACGCGGGCGCAGACAGTGGCTGCTGGGCCGGATCGCGGTGAAGGACGCGGTACGGCAGTGGCTGTGGGGCCATGGCGAGGGGGCCGTCTATCCAGCCGAGATCCGGGTCCACAACGACGAGTCGGGCCGCCCGTACGTCACTGGCCTGCACGGCCGGACCCTGCCCCCGCTGGACGTCTCGCTGGCCCATCGCGCCGAGGCCGCGGTCGCGATCGTACGGCCGCACATCCCCGGTCCCGGCCCCGGGATCGACATCGAGGAGGTCGTGGAACGCCCCCCGGCCACCCTCACCACCGCCCTGGGCGAGGAGGAACTCGCCCTCCTGCGCGCCCAGTTGACCGCCACCGGCGAGTCCGAGGCGCTGTGGTTCGCCCGCTTCTGGGCGGCGAAGGAAGCGGTCGCCAAGGCGGAGGGCACCGGCTTCCGGGGACGGCCACGTGACTTCGCCGTCTTCCAAGTGGTCTCCGGATCACGGCTGTCGGTGTCCGGGCGCCTGGAACGCGCCTACACCGTGCACTACGAGCCGGCCGGCAATCCCCCCAGCCTGCCGGACAGGACCTACGTCGTGGCCTGGACGACGGGACCCGCGCACGAGGAGGAGTACGACCGATGACCCCCACCACCGAGGACACCGTCCTCGCCGACCTCACCGGCATGCTGACCGCGCTCCTGGAGGACGAGTACGGCGTCGACGACGTCGAGATCACCATGACGACGACCTTCAACCGCGATCTGGAGTTGGAGAGCATCGACCTGGTGACCCTGGCAGGGCTGCTCCAGGAGCACTACGGCACGAAGGTCAACTTCGCCGAGTTCCTGGCCGGGATGGAGTTCGACGAGATCATCGAACTCACCGTCGGCCGGCTCGTGGAGTACGTCGTGCAGAGTCTCAAGGCAGCCGAGGCGGGCTGAGCCATGGCGATGGTCGACACCGGTCAACTCCGGTTGCACGTACAGAGAATGAGCCCGCCCGACGGTCGCCCTGTGGTCGCCACGGCGGTGCTCGTGCACGGTCTGCTCACCGACAGCCTGGCCAGCTACTACTTCACCATCGCGCCGCCGTTCGCGCTGGCCGGCATCGACGTCGTCATGTACGACCTGCGCGGCCACGGCCGCAGCGGGCGTCCGGCCACCGGCTACACCCTCGACGACAACATCGACGACCTGGAGGCGCTGCTCGACCGCCTGGAGGTGACCGGCCCGGTCCATCTGGTGGGCAACTCCTATGGCGGGACAGTCGCGTTCGGCTACGCGGCCCGCCATCCGGAGCGCGCCGCCAGCGTCTCCCTCATCGAGTCGGAACCGGCGACCACCGCCTGGGCGCCGAAACTCGGCGGCATCCTGGACCGCGTGCTGCACGAGCTGGCGCACAACGAGGACGACGCGATCGCCTGGATCAGCGCGAACCGCGGCCACAACACCGCCCGGCTCGCGAAGGGCGCCGCCCGCCTGGCCCGGGAGACCTCCCTGTCTCAGGACATCCCGGCCAGCGGTGTCTTGACGGAGGATCAGATCCGCGCGGTGTACTGCCCGGTGCTCGGCGTCTACGGCGGCGACTCGGACCTCGCCCTGCTCGCACCCTGGCTGGAATCCGTGCTCCCCGACTGCCGGACCGTCGTCGTCCCCGGCCACGAGCACTCCGTACTGGTCGAGGCGGCGGGCACGGTCGGCGGCCACATCCTCTCCCTGATCCAGGCAAGTGCGCCGGCGTCCGCACAAGCGGCGACGGTCCGGTGAGCCGGTTCCTGTTCGTCGTCCCGCCACTGGTCGGCCACATCAACCCGGCGGCGGGCGTGGCGGCCGAACTGGCTTCACGCGGGCACGAGTTGGCGTGGGTCTGCGCCGACCCCGGTCTCGTACAGCGGCTCGCGGGAGAGTCGGCGCGGGTGTTCCCGTGTGCCGGACCGGTACCGGGTGAGGGCGAGGGCATCCGTCCTCCCGACATCCGTGGCCCCGAGGCGCTGAAGTTCCTGTGGGAGGCCTTCCTCGCGCCGCTCGCCGAGCAGATGGCGCCCGGAGTCACCTCGGCCGTCGAGGAGTTCGGGCCGGACACGGTCGTCGCCGACCAACAGGCCCTGGCCGGCGGCCTGGTGGCGGAGCGGCTCGGCGTGCCGTGGGCGACCTCGGCCACCACCTCGGCCGAGTTCACGGACGTTCTCGCCGGGATGCCCAAAGTCGCCCTCTGGCTGGACGAGTTGCTGCACGGACTCCGCGCCGGGATCGGCGACCCGTCGGGCACCGCCGACCCCCGCTTCTCCCCACACCTCGTGCTCGCGTTCAGCACCCCGGAACTCGTCGGCCCCGAGGCGCGGCAGGGCGAGCAGATCCGCTGGGTCGGCCCGTCGATCGCGCCCCGCCCGGCCGCGCCGGACTTCCCCTGGGACTGGCTGGACCCGGCCCGGTCCCTGGTCCTGGTCAGTCTCGGGACCGCCAACACCGATGTGGGCGCCCGTTTCCTCACCGAGTGCGTGACGGCACTGCGGGCGCGAACGGACCGCGTACAGGCGGTGGTCGCGGACCCCGGCAACGCGCTGGGCGCACCGGACGAGCAGGACAAGGACATCCTCGTCCTGCCCTCCATCCCCCAACTCCCGCTCCTCGAAAGGGCGGACGCGGTCGTTTCCCACGCCGGCCACAACACGGTCTGCGAGGCGCTGTGGCACGGCGTCCCCCTCGTCGTGGCGCCGATCCGCGACGACCAGCCGGTGATCGCCGGGCAGGTCACCGGCGCGGGCGCCGGCATCCGCGTCCGCTTCGGCCGGGTCACCGCCCCCAAGCTGGGCGCGGCGATCGACGCCGTACTCCACGAACCCGACCACCGCGCCGCGGCCGGCCGCATCCGTACGGCGTTCCGCGCGGCCGGAGGCACCCGCGCGGCGGCGACCCACCTGGAGCTGCTGGCCACCGGCGCGTCCCTCAAGGAGACCCCGTGAGCAACGAGGACGACCCCAAGCCCCCGAGCCGCAACGACCAGGTGGCGGCCCTACGGCCCACCTACCAGGCCGACTTGGCCGACGGCCTGGACCGCTTCTTCGAACCCCGGCGCGAGACCTGCCCCTGGTGCGACTCGTCCCGGCTGCGGACCAGGCTGCGCACGAGGGACCTGATCCAGCACAAGCCGGGCACGTTCGTCCTGGACCGCTGCGAGGACTGCCGGCACACCTTCCAGAACCCCCGACTCAGCGCGGCCGGGCTGGAGTTCTACTACCGGGACTTCTACGACGGCCTGGGCGAGAAGCAGTTGGGCAACACGTTCGCGGCCCGCACCAAGATGTACGAGCAGCGCGCGGAGTCGCTCATACCCCATTCGCCAACTCCCAAGAACTGGCTGGATGTTGGGACAGGCCACGGTCACTTCTGCGAGTCGGCCCGCACGGTGTATCCCGACACCACCTTCGACGGCCTCGACTTCACGGACGGCGCCGAACTCGCCGAGCAGGCGGGGCGGGTGGAGCGCGGATACCGGGGCAGCTTCCCCGAGTTGGCCCCGGGTCTCTCGGGCCACTACGACGTCGTCAGCATGTTCCACTACCTGGAGCACAGCACGGAGCCCGAGCGCGAACTGGCCGCCGCACACCAGGCCGTTCGCCCCGGCGGCCACCTGCTGATCGAGGTCCCGGACCCCGACAGCCGCTACTCCCGTCTGCTGGGCCGCTGGTGGCTGCCGTGGCTCCAGCCCCAGCACCTGCACTTCATCCCGGTCGAGAACCTGCGCCGCCGACTCACCGACCTGGGCTTCACGGTCGTGGCGGAACAGCACGCGGAGCCGCACGACCCGGTCGATCTCCTCGCCGGCACCTGGCTGGCCCTGGACACGGCCGCGCCCCGCGACAACCTGCCGTGGCTGCCGAAGCCCCCGACAGGACTGGCCCGTACGGGCCGCGCGGCGGTGCTGATCGCTGGGATACCGGCGCTGCTCCTGGGCACGCTCCTCGACCGGCTCGTCGTGAAGCGGCTGTCGCATCGGCTGGGGGTGTCGAACGCCTATCGGCTGGTGGCGCGGCGCGACTGAGCCCGGTCAGGGGCGCGGTCGGTCCAGTTCCGCCAGCGCGCGAGCGACCGCGTCCGCCGTAACCCCGTCGGCCCGGTTGTCGAAGACCAGGCGCCGACCGTCCGTCCATCGGCACTCGTTGGCCTCGGCCGCCTTCCAGAACGTGTCCCAGTCGGCGAGCTTGGACAGGTCACGGGCGCGGCCCCGGGCGGAGTCGGAGTCGGAGGCCAGGGTCCACAGGCAGCCCATCGGGACCTGGGTGGCGAAGTAGCCGAGGGACAGCAGGGCGATCGCGAGCGGGGTGCTGTGGACGTACGCCACGGGGAGGACCGCGGCGGCCGCCATTACGGCGCCGCCGACGATGGGGACCTTGCGGGAGCCGACCGCGGAGTGGCCCCGGCGGATCAGCCGTCCGGAGAGCCGGCCGCCGAAGAGGACGCCGCCGATGCCGCATAGGTAGGGCAGCGAGGACAGCCAGCCGGTCTCGGAGAGGCTGAAGCCGCGGGAGGTCTGGAGGTAGCTGGGCAGCCAGATCAGGTAGACCCACACCGTGTAGAAGATGCCGAAGGCGCCGAGGATCATGAAGCAGGTATTGCGCTGCTTGAACAGCGCGCCCCAACTCGCCTCCTCCGCCTGCTCGTTCGCGTGGGCCTCCGCCAACTCCGCGCCCCTGATGACGGCTTCCTGAGCGCCGGTCCTGGGACCTGTCCCACGGCGTCACGAGTTTCTCGATGGACAAGGTGCTGCTCAAGCGGGCGGTGATGGAGGCGGCCGGCTCGGTCGCGCTGCTCGCCGACAGCACGAAGTGGGGCACGGTGGAGCGGTTCGACGTGACCGGGCTCGAGCGGCTCGACACCGTCGTGACCGACGACGGCCTGCCGTCGGCCGTGGTCGACCGCATCGCGGAGGAGGGCCCGGCGGTGCTCCGCACGGGCCGAGCACTGACTGAGTACCGGCCACGTACCGGCTGACCCCCATTGAATGATGCATTCACCGCGTCTAGCATTACTCGGTGATTCCATCAATTCCCGTCTGACTTCTGCTCGTTGACGGGGGACGTGACAACGACGAGCGGCCGCGGCCCGGTTCCGGGGGCTCCGGCCGCTCGTCCACAGATCGCGAACTCAGCTCGCGGTACGGCGAATCCGCCCCTCGTACCGCTTCTCCAGCTCCAGATTGCCCTCGAAGCCGCCGGGCACATTGGCCGAGACGTACACCGGCGGGCGCTCCCCCGAGGCGAGCAACTGCGCCGCCGCCTCCGCGACCGACAGCTGCACGAGCATCGCGCCGGTGAGCGTGGACAGGGCACAGACGGCGCCGCCCGTGGGGAGTTCGAGGAGGGCGTCGCCGCGCGGGGCCGCGTTGTCGAGGACGACGTCGGCGAGGTCGGCGAGCTTCTTGCCGCTCGGGTGACCGACCGGGACGGCGCGGGTGTGGGCGAGCGAGGTGATGGCCAGAAGCCGGTGGCCGCGCTCCTTCACCCGCAGGGCCATCTCCACGATCACCTTGTTCACACCGGAGTTGGAGATGATGACGAAGAGGTCCTGCGGGCGGGGGTCGGCGAGCTCGTAGAGGCGCCCGGCGACACCGGCCTGCCGCTCCAGCAGCGGGTCGTCGAGGACGCTCGGGGCATCGCCGCCGTAGAGGACGAGGTCGGCGATGCTGAGGCGGTTGGTGGGCACCAAACCCCCGGCTCTGCCCGCGAGTTCGAGGACCATCGCCTGGGAGTGGCCGGTGCCGAAGGCCTGGATGACGCCGTCCGTGCGGACGCACTCCGCGATCAGTTCGGCGGCGCGGGACACGGTCTCGCGGCTGGACTCGGTGATGTGCTGGAGGACGGCCAGGCTCTCGCGCGCGAAGGTCTCGGCGCTTACGGACTCGGCGGACACTCGATTCTCCCCACCGGTGGATCAAACCACCTATTCTTTCTAGATCAATGAATCAATAAATCACATGCGGTCCTGGTATTCAATCGATGGCCTCTGGGGTGGCTGATACCTTCTCCACATGCCCCCGACAGACGTCACCACCCTCATCCGCACCGAGCTGCCCCGGCTGGCCGGCTCACTGAGGAAGGTCGGCGAGCTGATCCTGGAGGATCCGGCCGCCGTCACCCACTGCTCGGCCGCCGAGCTGGGCCGCCGCACCGGCACTTCACAGGCGACGGTGACCCGGTTCTGCCGGGCGGTGGGCCTCGACTCGTACCAGCATCTGCTGATCGAGCTGGCCCAGGAGCGCGGGCGCGGCGAGGTCTCCGACTGGGGCACCGCCGAGATCGGCCCGGACATCTCGCCGGACGACGATCTCGAACGGGTCGTGCAGGTCGTGGGCAGCGCGGATCTGCGCGCGGTCCAGCAGACCATCGACCGGATCGACCTCGACGCGGTCGAGCGCGCGGCCACGGCCGCTGCCCGCGCCCGGCGCATCGACGTCTACGGCATCGGCGGCAGCGGCGCGGTCGCCCAGGAGACCGAGACCCGGCTGTTCCGCATCGGCTGCGCGGTGCGCGGCTGGACCGAGGTGCACGCCGCCGCCACCTCCGCCGCGCTGCTCACCCCGGCGGACGTCGCCATCGGCATCTCCCAGTCCGGTTCGACCCGCGAGACCATCGAGCCGTTCGAACTCGCCAAGGAGCGCGGCGCCACCACGATCGCCCTGACCTCCGACCCGCGCTCCCCGCTCGCCCGCGCCGCCGACATCCGGCTCATCTCCTCGTCCTCGGCGACGAGTTTCCCCACCGGCATCATCGGCGCCCGCCACTCCGTCCTGGTCCTCATCGACTGCCTCTACGTCCGCATCGCGCAGCTCTCCTACCAGCGCGCGAGCGCCTCACTGGCCCTCACCGACCACATCGCCGGGGAGCACACCGCGAAGTCCCGCCGGGGCCGGTGATCCCACCCCGACCGCGGCCGTGATCTCGGCCGAGTCTGCATGGATGAACCACCGAAGTTACGCGGGGATGGTTGTTTGAATCATCCTCGCGGTGTCAGGATGGGCGCTCCGCCGAGCCTCTGGTAGGAGACCCATGCGCGTCACCGCTGCTCTGTCGACCGAGCTGTTCGTCGGCACCGCCGAGCGTCCGCTCCAGGTGGTGGCCGCCGAGCTCGCCCATGTCCCCGGCCGGCCGGTCCGCCTCACGGTCGAGGGCCCCGGCCTGCGCGGCACCGCGGAGACCACCGTGGGCGAGGACGGCACCGCGCGCGTCGAGATACCCGTGACCTGCGACCTCGCGCCCGGCGAGCGGTGCGCGATGGAGGTGACGGCGGCCGACGGCGACCAACTGGCCACGTACAGCGCGGAGTTCACGGCCTCCGAACCCGGCTGGACCATGTTCATGGTCAGCCACTTCCACTACGACCCCGTCTGGTGGAACACCCAGGGCGCCTACACCGAGACCTGGGACGTCGCCGACGACCCCGCGTCCACCGGCCTTCCGGCCCGCACCTTCGACTCCCGCGGCCAGTCCGGCATGAGCCTCGTCCGCGCCCACTGCGACCTGGCCCGCCGCGACCCCGCGTACACCTTCGTGCTGGCCGAGGTCGACTACCTCAAGCCGTACTGGGACGCCTTCCCGGAAGAGCGGGCCTTTCTGCGGGAGTTGATCCGCACCGGCCGGGTCGAGATCATGGGCGGCACGTACAACGAGCCCAACACCAACCTCACCGGCGCCGAGGCGACCATACGCAACGCCCTGTACGGGGACGGCTTTCAGCGCGGAATCCTGGGCGCCTCACCTGAAACCGCCTGGCAGTTGGACGCGTTCGGGCACGACCCGCAGTTCCCCGGGCTAATGGCGGACGCGGGAGTGTCCTCCAGCTCGTGGGCGCGCGGGCCGTTCCACCAGTGGGGGCCGACGCTCTCCGTGTTCGGCGAGGAGCCGCGTGACCCCCAACGCATGCAGTTCCCGGCCGAGTTCAGCTGGATCGCCCCCTCCGGGCGCGGCCTGCTCACGGCCTACATGGTCAACCACTACGGCGCCGGCTGGGCCATCGACAACGCCCCCACGCTCCCCGAGGCGGAAGCAGCCGCGCTGAAGCTGTTCCGAGGACTCAAGAAGGTCGCGCTCACCCGCAACGTGCTGCTCCCGGTCGGCGGCGACTACGCGCCCCCGTGCCGCTGGGTGATGGACATCCACCGCGACTGGAACGCCCTTTACGTCTGGCCGCGCTTCGTCAGCGCGATCCCCCGGGACTTCTTCGCCGCCGTACGCGCCCAGTTGGACGAGGAGGGCCGCAAGGCGTCCCCCCAGACCAGGGACATGAACCCGATCTACACCGGCAAGGACGTCTCCTACATCGACACCAAGCAGGCCCAGCGCTACGGCGAGACACTCCTCGCCGACGCCGAGGCCTGGGCGACCCTGGCCTCCCTCGTCGCCCAACACCCGTATCCGGACGCGGCGTTGGACAAGGCTTGGCGACAGCTCATCTACGGCGCCCACCACGACGCCATCACCGGCTCCGAGTCGGACCAGGTGTACATCGACCTGATGACCGGCTGGCGCGAGCTGTACGACCTGGCCGAGGCGGTGCACGCCGACGCGACCGAGGCCATCGCCGACAAGGTGGCCCAACTGCCGGGTGGAACGGACGACTTGGTCGTTTTCAACCCGGCGACCTGGGAGCGCCGGGACGTACTGACGGTCGCCGACCCGGGCCGGGTCCCCCTCGACGACACCGGCCTGCCCCTGCCCGCCGTACGCGAGGGCGACCAACTCCGCGTCGTCGTACCGGACGTCCCCGGCATGGGCCTCAAGGCCCTCCCGCTCGCCGAGGGTTCGGTGTCCGAGTGGGCACCCGGCGAAGGCCTCACCATCCGCAACGAGTTCTACGAGGTGACGGTCGACCCCGCGCGAGGCGGCGGCGTCAGCAGCCTGCGCGAACTGGCGGGGGGCGGCCGTGAGTTGCTGCGCGCCGGTGACATCGGCAACGAACTCGTCGTGCAGGAGGAGTACGCGAGACACCCGCGCTTCGGCGAGGGGCCGTGGCATCTCACCCCGACCGGAACCACCGCCGCACGCAGCCGGGATGTCGTCGCCGACATCGATGTCCGGCACTCCCCCGCCGGTTCACGGATCACCGTCACCGCCGACCTCGGACTGTTCCGGTACACCCAGCGGTTGACGCTGTGGACCGGGGTGCCGCGCCTCGATGTGACCACCACGATCGACGGGTACGACGGCGCCGACCGGCTGATCCGGGTGCGCTGGCCGTCCGACGTGACCGGCGGGCTGCCCGTGCACGAGGTGGCGGACGCGGTGATCGGGCGCGGGTTCGGCTTCGTCGAGGTGGACAGCGAGCAGTTCCCCTGGACGCTCGACAACCCGGCGAACACGTGGTTCGGGCTGGGCTCCACTGCGCGGGTCGCGGTGCGGGACGAGTCGGGGCAGGTGCTCGGGCACCGGTCGATCGGTGTCGCCGAACTCGTCTACGCCGACTGGGACGACGCCGGTGAACTCGGTACGCCGCTCGCGGCGGCCCTGGTCCGCGCCGGGGTCACCGCGACCTCGACGATCGCCGGCGGCCCGCGCTACGGCGACCTCGAAGTCGACTCCAACCTCCCCGACTTCCGTATCGCCGTGGGCGCGCCCGAGCGCAACTCCGTGGTCGCCGAGGCCCTCGGCTGGGACCCGGCCGCAGGGCGCGAGCTGCGCCGGCAGCTTGCCGAACGGGGTGTCGCGTCGGTGTGGGTCGCGCCGCGTGCCGGGCTGCGCGAGGAGTGGGTGCCGGGGGCCGATCTGCGCGACCTCGAACGGTTGCCGCTGCTCGTGGTCGCGGGCGCCCGCGCCGGGGACGACGCCAAGGCGGTGGACGCGTTGATCGCCGACCTAGACGACGCGGTCCTCACGGCTACTGCGGCGGGCGGCTGCGAGGCCCTGCCGCCGGGCGACGCGTGGGACGGCCGTAGCTTCGCCGTCCTCAACCGGGGCACGCCCGGCTGTGTCGTCACCTCCTCCGGCGACCTCTACATGTCTCTCATGCGCTCCTGCACCGGCTGGCCCTCCGGCATCTGGGTCGACCCACCCCGCCGGACGGCACCCGACGGCTCCGCCTTCCAACTCCAGCGCTGGACCCACGAGTTCGAGTACGCGGTGGTCGCGGGCGCCGGTGACTGGCGCGAGGCCCGACTGCCGCAGGCCGGACACGAGTTCAACCACCCCCTCACGGCACGCCTGCGGACCTCCACCACCGCCCCTACGTCCGCTCCCGTCGAACAGGGCTCCCTGCCAAGGAAGTTCGCCCTGCTCGGCCTGGAACCGGCGGGTGAGGTCGTGCTCGACGCCCTCAAGCCGCTCGGCTCCCCGCTGGCCCGGGGCAGCGCGGTACCGGTCGACCCGGGGCGCGGTGTCGTCGTACGGATGCACGAGGTGAACGGCCGGCCGGTGCGGGCCCGGATACGCGGGCCACGTGACTGGGCCGAGGGTACGCGAGCCGACGTACTGGAGGCGCCCGGTGAGGAGTTGACGCCGGAGCGGGACGGTGGGCTCGCCGTCGATCTGACCGGTTTCGAGGTCGCGACGGTGTTGGCGACTCCCAACGAAGGCGTCGGATCGCCAACCAGCCCTGGAATAGCGTCGGATGAGCCCGCGCAACCCGTCCACACCCGCTACTGGCTCCACAACTCCGGTCCCGCGCCCCGGGGAAACATGCCGGTGTCGGTGTACCTCTCCCCCGGCACCCTCACCGTGTCCGGCCCCGTCACCGCGACCGTCCGGGTCGGCTCGGAACTCACCGACGCGCCGGTGTCGGGCACCGTGAGGATCGAGGTGCCGCCCGGCTGGACCGCCGAACCCGCCGAACTGCCCTACGCGTTGGGCCCCGGCGGGTTCACGCTGGCCGAGGTGACCGTGACACCGCCGCCGGAACCGGAGCCCGGCCGACATTGGCTCGCGGCCCGGCTGCCGTACGGCGGGCAGACGTACGAGGACGTCGTGGCGCTGGATGTGGCGGGCGGGCAGCATGGCCCAACGCTGGTGCCCGGTCTGGGAGTTGAGCGGATCAGCGTGCGGGCGGGTGAGCGGGTCCAGGTTCCGGTGACCGTGCGCAACACCACCCGTGGGCCCGTCAACGGCACCCTCTGGGCCGTCTCCTCGTGGGGCACCTGGGCCGGTGTCGAGCCCGGCTGCCAGGGGTTCACGGTGGCCGGGGGCGCGGAGCAGGAGTGCCTGATCGAGGTGGACGGCTCGGCGGTGCCGCCGGGGTCGTACTGGTTGCTGGCGAAGGTCGCCTGGCACGGGTGTGTCGCCTACACGGCGGCCGTCGCGCTGGAGGTGACGCCATGACGGAGCACGCGGCCGTGGTGCGGGGCGCGGCCGTAGCCAAGGGGCGGGTGGACGCGTTGCTGGCGGCCGTACCCGCCCGGGACCGGGAGACCCGGCCCGAGGCGCTCGCGCGGGCCGAGCGGCAGCGCCGGCGGTGGGCGACCCAGGTGGTGGTCATCGACGAGCTGGCCCAACGGACTTGTGCGGAACGGGGGTTGAGGCCTCCCGCCGAGGTGTCGCCGGATCGGGTGCTCGCCGTCGCCGAGACCGACGTCGCGGATCTCGGCAGCATCGTCGCGGCGGCCCTCGCGCACTCCCCGGCCGCGCGGCTGCTGCTGGCCGAGCTGGAGGGCGAGCAGGAGGTCGCGGAGGCCGCCGTACGGGACTACTACGACCGTAACCGGGACCGCTTCCTCACGACGGAGGCGCTGCGGCGCGGTGTCGACCCGTTCGGCGGGGCGGCATCGGAGGACTTCCTGTCGTACGGGCAGGCCCGCGAGGGGGTCGCGCGGGAGTTGCGGCGGGCCGCGGGGCGGCGAGCCTTCTTCGGTTGGTTGGACCAGGCCAAGGCCGGAGTCGTGTATGCCGTGGGTCATGAGCACCCCGGCGACCCGGCCCATCCGGACCACGAGCACCGGCACTGATCACTCCCGGAACCTAAAAGCAACATGAGAACCCATTGACCTCCGATGAATTCTGGTCCACCTTTTCGTCAATCGGAGTCGAAGTTGGTTAATTGAACCAGCTGTTGGCTGATGCTCAGGAGGGCAGCGATGCGCACAGGAAGACTGACCGGATCGATGGTGGGGATCATCGTCCTGACCCTGACGGCCGCCGGCTGCGGGCTGTCCGGCAGTTCGGGCGACAGCGACTCCACCGCGGGCGGCTGCAACGTCGACAAGGGCAACGTCGGGTCCGGGAAACTCACCGGCGAGGTGAAGGGCAACATCACCTTCCAGACCACCAACTTGAAGAAGGACTTCGGGAGCTTCTTCAACGGGGTCATCAAGTCCTTCGAGAAGGCGCACCCCGGTACGTCGGTCAAGTGGATCGACGACCCGGGCGACAGCACCTTCACCCAGCGCAACGTGGCCGACGCCCAGGCCTGCACGCTGCCGGACGTCATCAACCTCAACTCCGAGACGGCCACGGCACTCACGAAGGCCGGCTACCTGCTCAACCTGGGCGTCAAGGACCCCTCGGCCGGCAAGCCGTTCGTCCCCGCGTTCTGGAAGTCGAGCACCTTCAAGGACGCCTCGGGCTCCGCTCTGCACACCGTGCTTCCCTGGTACACCGGCGGCATCGTCCTGACGTACAACACCGACCTGTTGAAGAAGGCCGGGATCGATCCCGCGAAGCCGCCGACGACGATCTTCGGGCTGTTCGCCGACTACGAGAAGATCGCCAAGTCGGCGAAGGGCAAGTACTACGCGACGATGGCCAATCCGATCTGGCGCATCCCGGCGGACTTCGACCAGATGAACATCAAGACCCTCTCCAGCGACGGCAAGTCGGCCGTGTTCGCCGACGATCCGCGCACCACGCAGTGGGTCGCCTGGATGGCCAAGCTGTACAAGGAGGGCGCGATGCCGAAGGACTCGCTGTCCTCCAGCAACGACCCGTCCACGCCGTACACGCAGGGCAAGGTCGCCTACGGGTCGACCAACCCGAGCTATGTGCGGTTCGTGAAGCAGAACAGCCCCTCGATCTACGCCAAGACGGCGGTCGGGCAGCAGCCCTTCGACGCGCTCGGGCACACCACCGGAGCCCCGCAGTACATCTCGGTCGCCGCGACCAGCAAACACGCCCCCGTGGCACTGGCGTTCGCGGAGTACCTCACCAACGCCGAGAACCAGACGGCCTGGGCCAAGGACCCGGACGTGGTGATCTTCCCGACCACGACCACCTCGCTCAACGACCCCTTCTTCCAAAAGGTCAGCGGCAACGACCAGTTCGCGCAGGCCCGCAAGCTCGTCGCCGACCAGCTCAAGACGACCACGGCCTACCAGACGAACATCTCACCGGCCGTGCAGAACGCGATCGTGTCCCAGGTGCAGTTGGCCATGCAGGGCAAGAAGAGCGCGGCGCAGGCCGTGAAGGACGCCCAGGCGAAGGCCAACGAGCTGCTGAAGCAGGCTGGTTGATGGTGGCGACGCAGACCGCGAAGCCGGTGTCCGTGCCCGGTGCGGAGGCCGTCGGCTCCGCACCGGGCACGGGCCCGTCCCGCATACGCCGGCTCACCCGGGCCGTCCTGCCCGGCCCCGCTCCGGGCGCCAACGGGGCGGCTCTGTACCGCCGTTGGTGGCTGCCGTGGCTGTGGACCGCGCCCGCGGTCGTCTGCGCGGCGGTGTTCGGGGTGTTCCCGTTCCTCAACACGCTGCTGCTGTCGTTCACGAACGCCAAGCCGCTCGGCGGTGTCGCGAGCTTCGTCGGGATCTCCAACTACAGCCGGATGCTGGGCGATTCGGACTTCTGGCTCGCGACCCGCAACAGTGTCCTGTACGCGGTGATCGTCGTCCCCCTGATGGTGCTGCTGCCGCTCCTGCTGGCCGTCCTGGTGGAGAAGAACCTCCCCGGCATCGGCTTCTTCCGCTCCGCCTTCTACACCCCTGTGCTCGCCTCCAGCGTGGTCGTCGGCCTGAGCTGGCAGTGGCTGCTCGCGGACGACGGACTGGTCAACACCTGGCTGGAGAAAGCCCACTTGATCCGGTCGGCGATCCCCTTCCTCTCCGACTCGTGGCTGATCCTGCTGTCGGCGATGGGCCTCACCCTGTGGAAGGGCCTCGGCTGGTACATGGTCTTCTACCTGGCCGCGCTGGGGAACGTGCCCAAGGAACTGCACGAGGCCGCCTCCATGGACGGCGCCGGTGCCGCCCGCCGCTTCTGGCACATCACCGTGCCCGGCGTACGGCAGGCGATGATGCTGGTCGGCACCCTCACCGGCATCGGCTCGCTGCGCGTGTTCACCGAGATCTACATGCTCGGCAGCTCCACCGGCGGCCCCGGCGGCGCCGACCGCACGCTGCCCTTCTACATCCGGGACGTCGGCCTGGACCCCATCACCGGCAACGCCGGTTACGGCTCGGCGGTGAGCGTGGCGCTGTTCGTCCTGACCCTGGGCCTGACCCTGCTGGCGCAGCGCCTCACGAAGGAGGACGAGTCATGACGACGACCGCCGTGCGGCCCAAGTCCCGCCGTCTGACGCCCCGTTGGCGGGACTACGGCCGCCCCCGCGAACTCCTCGTCCGCTACCTCCTGTTGCTCCTGGTCCTGGGCCTCACCGTCGGCCCACTGATCTGGCAGTTCCTGGCCTCACTGAAGGGCACCGGCGAGGACGTCTTCGGCGCGAACGCCTCCCTGCTGCCCCACCACCCGACCCTGCACGCCTACCGCGAGGTCTTCAGCCAGGTCCCGGTGGCGACGTACATCAAGAACAGCCTGATCGTGGTCGCCCTCTCGGTCGGCAGCCAACTCCTGTTCTCCACAACGGCCGGCTACATGCTCTCCAAGCCCGCCTGGAAGGGCCGTAGAGCGGTCTGGATCCTCCTCGTCGCCTCCATGATGTTCCCCTTCGAGTCGATCATGGTGTCGCTGTTCCTGAGCATCCGCGACCTCGGCCTGGTCGACAACGTGGTGGGCGTGTGGCTGCCCGGGTTCGTCGGCGCGATCAACGTCCTGCTGATGCGCGGCGCGTTCCTGGCCGTGCCGCGCGAGATCGAGGACTCCGGGATGCTGGACGGCGCGAGCGAGTGGCAGCGGTTCCGCTACCTCTATCTCCCCTCCGCGTGGGGCGCGATCATGGTGGTCACCATCAACACCTTCATCAGCGCCTGGGACGACTTCCTCTGGCCCCTGATCGTGCTCCGCTCCGAGGACCACATGACGCTGACACTGGGCCTGTCCCGGCTGCAGAGTTCGTCGTTCGGCTACGACCAGCGGGTGGTGATGGCCGGTTCGGTGATCTCCGTGATCCCGGTGCTGGTGCTGTTCGTCATCACCCAACGCTGGTTCTACAAAGGCGTTTCGGCCGGAGCCGTCAAGCTCTGAGCCGTACGACGACGGGCTCGACGGCGAGCGCGGCCCGCGCCGACTGAGCGACCCGGATCTCCACGGCACCGACCTGCTCCAACGGGTCGGTGCCGAAGGGGATTTCGACTCTACGACGCTCCCCCGGGGCCAACTCGACGCCCTGGAAGGCGTGCAGCTCCAGCGTGCGCGGCCACACCGACGTGAGCAGCCGCCGGATGTACACCTGGACGACCGAACGCCCCTGCCGTTTCCCGGTGTTGGTGACGTCGACCTCGATCACGTGGCCCTCGACGCGCGGCGGACCGTACTCGAAGCTCGTGTACGACAGCCCGTGTCCGAAGGAGTAGAGCGGCTCGGCGTCGGTATCCACGTAGCCGCCGTACTCGGTGTCCTTGTGGTTGTAGTAGACGGGGAGTTGGGCCACCGAGCTGGGGATGGACACGGGCAGGCGGCCGGTCGGTTCGGCCCGGCCGAGCAGCACCTCGGCGATGGCCTCGCCGCCCCACGGGCCGGGGTACCAGGCGGTGAGCAGCGCGCCCGCCCGTTCGGGGACAACGTGGGGGCGGCCCTGGATCAGGACCACCGCTGTGGGTGTCCCGGTCGCGGTGACCGCGTCCAGGAGGGCGTGCTGGGCGCGGCCGAGGCTCAGGCCCGCGAGGTCGGCACCCTCGCCGCACGTCATCTCCGAAACGGCGTTCCGGGCGGCCCCGTTGGCGTCGAAGTCCGTGTCCGGGGTACGGGCGCTGCTGCCGCCCAGCACCAGGACGGCCAGGTCGGAGGCTGCTGCTGCGGCGACCGCCTCGGGGATGCCGGAGAGGTCGTCGCCGGTGAGGGCGCAGCCGGGGGCGTGGCGGATGTCGGTGCCGGGCGGGACGAGTTGGCGTAGGCCGTCGAGGACGCTTGTACCGGTGCCGGGGTGCTGGGGTGCGGTGTAGTCGCCCAACTGGTGTGCAGTGGTGGCTGATTGGGGTCCGATGACCGCGATACGGGAGACGGTCGCCGGGATGGGCAGGACTCCGCCGTCGTTGTGGAGGAGGGTGACGGCGGCTCGGGCGAGGGCGGTGCTCAGTTCCCGGCCTTGGTTCGGGGGCGGCAACTCGGTTGTGGCGCAGGGATGTTCGAAGAGGCCCAGGCGGAACTTCAGGCTGAGCACGCGGGCCACGGCCGTGTCGAGGGTCTCCTCGCTCACCAGTCCCCGCTCAACGGCCTCCTCCAGATGTGTGAAGCCCTCGTCCCACAGGCTCAGGTCGACACCCGCGTTGAGCGCGAGCGCGCCCGCCGAGACCTTGTCGCCGGTGATGCGGGCCAGCCGGTCCACGGCGAGGCCGTCGGCCATGACGAGGCCCTCGAAACCCCAGTTCTCACGCAGGAGTTGGGTCAGCAGGGCGCGGTTGCCGGAGCAGGGCAGGCCGTCGACCTCGTTGTACGCCGACATGAGGGCGGCGGCACCTGCGCGGACTCCGGCGCGGGCGGCGGGGAGGTGGATCTCGTGGAGTTCGCGGAGGCCCAGTTCGGACTCGGCGGAGTTGCGGCCGCCGACTGTGGCGCCCTGTCCGGCGAAGTGCTTGAGGACGACCGGGGCCTTGTCCGGAGCGAAACCGGCTCCCGTGACGGGCGCCTCGCCGGGAGCGAACCCGCCTTCTGCGACAGGGGCGTTGTCGGTCGCGAACCCCGCTGTCGTATCGCCCTGCATGCCTCTGACGAGCGCCTCGGTGAGGCGGGCGGCGAGGTGCGGGTCCTCACCGAAGCACTCCTCCGTGCGGCCCCAGCGCGGGTCGCGGGCGATGTCCAGGGCCGAGACGAGGGCCACATGTCCGCCACGGGCGCGGAGTTCGGCGGCGGCGTGGGCGGCGGCCCGTTCGTACAGGTCGGGGTCCCAGGTGGCGCCGACGGCCAGGTTGACCGGGAGGACCGTGCCGTCCAGGGCCATGTGGCCGTGCGGCACCTCCTCGACGAACAGGGCCGGGATGCCCAGTCGGCTGCTCGCGATGACGTGGCGTTGCACCAACTCGGCCAGGGCGGCGCTGTCTTGGGCGCCGGGGCCGTTGGTGTGGTCGACGCCGGACCAGGCGTCGGCGCGGAACAGGCCGTAGAGCGCGCCGAGTCCGGCGAAGCGGTCGGTCTCGGCGCGGAGGGTGTCGGTGAGTTCGAACCCGTCAGGGGTGTCGGCGGTGCGGCGGTAGGCGTCCCAGCCGTACATCCGCTGGTTGAGCTGGCCGACCTTCTCCCGCAGGGTCATGCGGGCGAGGAGGTCACGAACCCGTACGTCAACGGGGGCGGTTGGGTCACGGTAGAGGGGGGTGGTGTCGGTCATCGCGTGTCACCGTCGTAGGCAAGTCGGGCGAGGGCGACCGCGCCCCGGCAGCCGTCCGGTACCCAGTCGAGGGTGAGGCCGAGGGTGTGGAGGCGGGCGGTGAGGGGCGCCGTCAGGGGGCCCCCGGGGCCGAGCAGACCGCCGGTGGCGACGATTCGCTCACCCGGGCCAGGCTCCAACGCCCGCACCGTGTCGGTCAGTCGGACTGCCGCCTCGTCGAGAATGTCTTGTGCCACGGCGTCCTTCTCCCCCTCCGCCTCGACCACCAGCGGGGCGAACCGAGCCAGGCGGATGGGGAGTTCGGCCATCACGGCGGGGAGTACGTGCATGCGGTAGGCCTCGCGGTCGGCGCGGGACCAGTCGCCGTCACCGGGCAGGGCGTCACCCGGTACCCCCAGCGCCCGGCCGACGGAGACGGCCAGCGTCGTAGCGGCTCCCCGCCCGTCCGCCATGCGCAGCGCCGCCCGTACCGCGCTCCGGCCGATCCAGAAGCCGCTGCCGTCGTCGCCGAGGAGCCAGCCGTCGCCGTCCACGGTGGCCGTGGAGCGGCGGTCCGTGATGCGCAGGGCGACCGCGCCGGTGCCGGCGACCAGGGCCAGGCCGTCGGCCGGGGTGCCGGGGGCGGAGGCGAAGGCCGCCTCGATGTCGCTGCAGACGCGGAGCCGGTCGGCGGGGATGCCGAGGCGCTGCAGCGCGGCGGTGAGGGCGGCGCGGGCGTTGACGTGTCCCGGCTCCTCGGTGGAGGCCGCCGTGGCGCCCGCGAAGCCGCCGGCCACGGCGACGACACGGGCGCGCGCCCCCTCGGGCACCGCCAGCGCGAGCGCCTCCGCCAGGTGGTCGGTGAGGCGCGGTACCGGCACCGTGAGGGCGTTGCCGGGCCCGGCCGCGCCCTCGCCGACGGGGCGCCCGTCCTCGACGGCGGCGAGGACGGCGCGGGTGCGGGTGCCGCCGGCATCGAGGCCGACAACGAGACCGCCCACCGGGTCGCCCGCCGAATCGCCTACGGGATTCTGGTTCAAATCATTGCTCATCACTGACTATGGTGGTTGATACATTCGCCCAGAACAAGAGCAGGCAGGGCAAGAGGCAAGACCGGACCTGGGGAGGATCCCATTCCTACGCTCCGCTTCGGCGTCAACTACACGCCGCGCCGCGGTTGGTTCCACTCCTGGCACGACTTCGACCCGGCGCACGCCCGCGAGGATCTGGCCCAGATAGCCGGGCTCGGCCTGGACCACGTCCGGATCTTCCATCTCTGGCCGCTGCTCCAGCCCAACCGCACGCTCATCCGCAGGACCGCCGTGGACCAGCTGGTGCACCTCGTCGACCTGGCGGGCGAGGCGGGACTCGACGTCCTCGTGGACGGCGTCCAGGGCCATCTGTCGAGCTTCGACTTCTACCCGGAGTGGACCCGCAGCTGGCACCACCGCAACGTCTTCACCGACCCGGAGACCATCACCGCCCAGGCGGAGCTGCTGCGCACACTGGGCCGCGCCCTCGCCGACCGCCCGAACCTGATCGGCCTCCAACTCGGCAACGAGCTCAACAACTTGGTGGAGCACAACCCGGTGTCGGTGGCCGAGGTGGACCACTATCTCGACACGTTGCTGGCGGCCGCCCGCGAGCACCTCCCGGCGGACCGCCTGGTCACGCACTCCGCGTACGACGCCGCCTGGTACGGCGACGACCACCCGTTCACCCCGGAGGCCTCGGCCCGCAAGGGCGATCTGACCACCGTCCACCCGTGGGTGTTCTCGGGCGACTGCGCCCGCCGTTACGGTCCGCGCTCCCCGCAGGTACTCCATCTCGCCGAGTACGGAACGGAGTTGGCCAAGGCGTACGCCATCGACCCGGCCCGGCCGGTCTGGGTCCAGGAGACCGGCGCGCCCGAACCGCACATCCCGGCGGCCGACGCTCCGGAGTTCGCGCGCGCGACCGTGCGCAACGCGGCCGAGTGCGAGGGCCTGTGGGGCGTGACCTGGTGGTGCTCGCACGACGTGGACCGCTCGCTCGCCGACTACCCCGAACTCGAATACACGCTGGGCCTGTTCGACTCGGCGGGCCGCGCCAAGCCGATCGCCGAGGCCTTCGCCGAAGCGATCACGGAGCCGCACACCGTCCAACTCCGCGACACCGCCCTGGTATTGGACTGCACCCCGGCCACCCGCTCGGTGTCCGGACCGGGAGGCGCGTACTTCGAGGAGTGGATGCGGCTGCGCGTGGAGGGCGTCCGGCCTGCGGTGATCCTGGCCGAACGGGCGGAGGACGCAGGGTACTTGGCGGCGCGGGGCATCAAGGAAGTCGTACGACTGCCGCGGTCGTCGTGACGGTCACGCGCCCGACAACACCTCCGCGACCGCCCGCAGGTTGACCCGCCCCCGCCCGTAGGAACAGAGGGCGCCGCCCTCCGGCAGCCCGGTGTCGACCAGTACGGCATCGGGCCGCCGGGCCGCGAGCGCGTCGCGCAGCCGCGCCTGCCAGGGATACAGGCCGGCGTCGGAGGTGGCGACGACCAGCGGCGCACCCGTCCGTACGATCCCGTCGACAACGGCGGCGAGGTCGGCCGGTTCCGTGTTGAGCGCCGTGCCGGTGGCCGTGGGGTCGATCGCGCGGAGTTCGGTGAGGAGGTCCTCGCCGCCCCAGTTCAGGGCGGGGTGCGGGGCCGGGAACACGTCGACGACGTGGGCGCCGCGCACCGCGGGCGGCAGGGTCCGGGCGCGTACGGCGCGGCGGGCCGCCTCCAGGCCGGCGTCCGCGTCCCAGGCTGCGACCGTCAACCGCGGGGTCGCGTACCGCTCGGCGAGCCGCCGTACCCGACCCGATGCCTCCCACACCCGCTCCTCGGGCAGCACGCGCGAGTGCAGCGCGTCGAGCACGGCGTCCCGGCAGGCCAGGGTGACGTCCAGGTCCGGTACGGCGACGATGACTTGGTCCGCTCCCGCGGCGAGGGCGATCCGGGCCCCGGCGGCCTCGCCGTACGCGTCGGCGATCGCCTTCATCTCCAGCGCGTCGCTCACGAGGACGCCGTCGAAGCCGAGTTCGAGGCGGAGCAGATCGCCGAGTATGCGGCGGCTCAGGGTGGCGGGGCGGTTGGCGTCCAGGGCCGGGAAGACGACATGGGCGCTCATCAGCATCGGCACGCCCGCCGCGATGGACGCGCGGAACGGTTCGAGGTCGACGAGGAGTTCGTCGTACGGCCGCGGGTCGACGGCGATGCCGTGGTGGCTGTCGGTGACCGTGCCGCCGTGGCCGGGGAAGTGCTTGGCGCAGGAGGCGATGCCGCGGACGTCGGTGGCGGTGATCCAGGCGCGCAGGTGGCGGGCGGCGAGGGCGGGGTCGGCGCCGAAGGAGCGGGTGCGCACGATCGGGTTGCGCGGCTGGTGCTGGAGGTCGGCGACGGGGGCGTAGGAGGCGGTGATGCCGAGCGTGGCGAGGTGGCCGGCCAGCGCGTCGGCGCAACGGGCGGTCAGGGCCGGGTCGTCGACGACACCGAGGGCGTAGGAGCCGGGCACGTCCGGGGCGCCGGCGCGCACCAAGTGGCCTATGCCGCCGCCCTCGTTGTCGATGGCCACGAGCAAGTCGGGGCGGAGGGCGCGGAGTTCGTCGGTGAGCCGGCGCACCTGCTCGGCGTCCCGCACATTGCGGGTGAACAGGATGACCCCGCCGAGGCCGCGGTCGATGAGCCGCTTGAGCGGGTCCGGGACGGTCGTCGTGCCGTCGAACCCGGCGACCAGACAGCGGTGGGCCGCCTCGTCGAGGTCGACGGGCAGGGCGGTGACGGCGGCGGACGTACGCTCGGCGTGGGTCATAATGGAATTGAAATGGCTCGATCAACCTAAAGTCAACAAACCGATGGATTGTTGATTCAGGCAATGATCTGGAGTGGCTCGGGTCCGGTGCGGGGATGACACAGGGGACTGGTCCAGGGCCGACACAGGTGATGCGGGTGTGCGTTCACTCGCGCCGCACCCGCGCGACACCCGTGCCATTCACGCCATGGATGCCGTCCGCGTCGCCCACCCGCCCGCGCGCCTTCCGCTTCCGGACACCGCGACGTCATACCGGAGGGGAACGTTTCGCCTCGTGTCCCTGCTTCCGCTCGAAGACATCCCCGGGCCGCTCCCCGCCTCCACCGCCGGCCCCGCTCCCGCCCCCGTCCCCTTCCGCCTCCCCTCCGCGGCGCGCCTCGTCACCAAGGTGCTGACCCTGCTGCCCCTGCTGCTGATCGCGGTGTGGGCGGCGGTCGACTGGCATGCCATGTACGACGGCACGGCCCGGCTCGCCTCCGCCGACCCCTGGTGGCTGCTCGCCGCGTTCTTCTTCACCTGCCTCGGCTGGGGCACCGCCGCCCTCGTCCGCCAGGGTGCCGTGCCGGAACGGCTGCCGACCGGCCTGCTGATCGCCTCGCAGTTCGCCGCCGGCGCCGCCAACCACGCGCTGCCGGCCAGCATCGGCGCCCACGCCGTCACGCTGCGCTTCCTCCAGGGCCGTGGCATCCCCCTGGCCCGCGCCACCGCCTCGCTCGCCCTGTACTCGCTCGTCAGGCCGATCGCGAAGACCTTCGTGCTCATCGCCTTCCTCATCGCCTTCCCCGAGATGCTGCGGTTCGGCCAACTCGTCCCGCACGGCTGGTCGTTGGTCCTCGCCTTCGGCGGGCTGGGGGTCGCGCTCGGCACGGCCGCGCTGCTCCTGGCCGTCGTACGTCCCCTGCGCCGCCCGGCGCTGCGCTGTGTCCGCACCGCGCTGACCGACGTACGGCAGCTGCACACCATGCCCAGCCGGATCCTCGCCCTGTGGGGCGGGGCTGCCGCCGCCCCGGTGCTGCAGGCGACCGTGATCTTCTCGGTCGGGGCCTCGCTCGGTATGCCGCTGTCCTGGGCGCAGGTCGTTCTCGCATTCCTCGCCGCCAGCACCGCGGTCGGTGCCGTTCCCGCACCCGGCGGGATCGGTCCCGTGGACGCGGCGACGGTGTTCACGATGGTCGCGTTCGGCGCCCCCATGGATCTGGCCACGGCGAGCGTCATCGGCTACCGCGTCCTGACGGTGTGGGTGCCGTTGCTGCCGGGGGCGTTGATGCTGTCGGCGCTGGTCCACCGGAAGGTGCTATGACCGAAATCCCCTTGTACGACGGTCCGTTCCGCGTCTAACGTCGCTGCTCATCGGCGTGTAGCTCAGCAGCGGAGCACCGGGCTCTCATCCCGGAGGGCGCAGGGGCAGGACCTGCCACGTCGGCTTATGAATGACGACGCTGAGCAGCAGCACCTCACCGCGGCCCCCGGCTATGCCCGGGGCCAGCTGGCCAAGGCCTTCGCGACCGCGCTGACCCACGAGGACGCCGACACCCGCCGTCGCGCGGAGGGCCGCGCGCAGCGCTGGCGTGCCGTGCTCGCGGGGATGGCCGACGGCCTGCTGTCGATCGGTTCGCGCACCCCGGTGGCCGGGCTCCCCGCCTGGGTGACCCCCGAGGTGGTGCACGGCGGCTTCGCCACGGGCACCCCGAGCGCGGGCGGCCCGCTCCAGCCGTACGAGACGCGGCTCGCGGAGCAGTTCGGCGTGCCCGCGGGCCGGCGGGCGCTGTTCGCCCACTGCCTCACCGAGACCGGACTCACCTGGCTGTGGAGTCAGTTGAACAGCGGGCGGTACGAGGTGGCCGTGCCCGAGGAGGGCGCGCTGCTCACCATGGCCTGGCTGGTGCGGCACGGGGAGACGGCCGATGCGCTGGACCTGGTCGCGGAGTTGGAGCCGTTCGCGGGCCAACTCCGGTTCCTGCCCCGCCCGTCGACCGGTCGGCCCGCGCCGGACGGCACCGACGCGCTGTACCGCCGTAGCGTCTCCGACACCGTGGACCGGCTGGTCCTGCGGCGCCCCAACGCGGCCGTGGAGACACAGCGCGAGGCACTCGCCGTATGGCAGCCGTTCGGGGACGAGTTGCTCACGCACTGGCTGGAGACGGCGGGCGGAGAGGACGGCCGGGTGCTCGAACTCGCGCCGGACGAGACCTGGTTGGGGCGCGGTGCCGCGCTGTTGAGCCGCTACCGGCTGCTGGCCGAGGAGCACACGCTCTGCGGGAAGCACCGAAACCCCAAAGAGAACCTGGGCATTCTGCGCGGCGCGCTGGAGGAGACCGTCGCCGGGCGGCCGTTGGACGCGCGTCGGCTCGGGCTGCTGCGGCACGCCGTCGCGTCGATGGTGCGGCGGCGCGGTGTGCCGGGCTCGGCACCGCACGCGGAACTGCGCCGGGTGCAGCGGGCCCAGGCCGCTCTCCCCTCCCATTACGCCCTGGCGCAAGTGCTGGTGGGCCGCCTCGCCGGGCTGCCCCAGGAGTCGGGCATCGCCGACCTCGCACCCGTGCTCGCCCCTGTCTCCGAGCCGGAGGAGCGGGAGACCGGCCTGCCCGCCGGGGCCCAACTCCCGCCCGCGCTACGCCGGGTGGTCGAGGGCGCGCTGAGCGCACCGGTTGCCACCCTCGTGGAGCGGGGAGTTGTCCCCTCGGCCGAGGTTCTGGCCGAACTGGTGCCGCGCTTGGTCGCCGACACCGCCACGCGGGCCTACGACGACAAGGCGCTGCGGACGCTGATGGCCGCGAACTACCGCGCGTTCCGCAACCGCCGTTCGCTGCTCCTGCTCAACCTGGAGCGGCAGGTCCGGATCGAGGAACTGCCCTGGGTACGCGCGGTGGCCGCCCAGCGCGGCGACGGCACGGCCGAAGCGGCCCTGCTGCTGCGGCAGTTGGGCGAGCTGGCCGTGCGCGGGTTCCCGGGCACGATCCTGCCCAACCCGCTCGTGCGCGAACTCGGCGTGCTCGCCCGCCAGTCCGACCTGGGCGCTCAGCTGGTGGAGGAGCTGGCCGCGGACATCTTCATGGACGCCTTCGGCCCCAAGTTCCTTGTGGCGGCCGGGATCGCGGGCGAGTTGCTCGGTGGTTCGCCGTACGAGCGGTACTACGGCATCGACTACGCGGCGATCCGCGACCTGGCGATCGCCGAAGCGACCGTCGAGGCGAGGGAGGCCGCGGGCCGGTCGCACGAAGCCGGGACCGGAGCCCGGACGTCCCCGGGGTTCGCGCGGCTGTGCGCGGAGCGGGCCGCGGCGGCGTCCTCGGCCCCGGCGGGGTCGTCCGGCTCCTCGTCCGGGTCGTGGGTGGCGGCCAACGGCAAGGTGATCGAGCAGGCCCAGATCCTGACCACACACAACCTGGCCACACTGGTCCACCGGGTCGGCATCGCCCCCGAGCCGGGGTGGGCCGACCTGGCGCGCCGCAGTTTCGGCACCGTGTGCCGGCTGACGGCCCGGGTGCACCGCAACCCGTGGCCGTTTCCCACGATCAAGGACGCGGCGTACGCCTGGCGGCAGTTGGTGTTCCACCTGTCCCTCTGCCCGCCCGCCGAACAGCGCCGCGTACTCGCGGACCTGGACGCGGAGGCGGCCCGCCACGCCGCCCATGTCGCGGGCCGCCTCGCACCCGCCCTGGCCGGGCTGCGCCTGGTCGCGGACGGCGGCACCTTCGCCCCCGACGGCACTGCGGACGAGGGCCGCGCCCGCCGACTCCTCGGCTGGACCACGGACGGCCACTGGCTGGCGACGGACCCGACTGACGTAGAAGCGAATGGCAGTTGAGAGGCCGGCCCACAGGTCGCCCCTAGCCCTCCGCCGCCGCGCGCACCGCCGCCTCCGTCAGGGTCGTCGCGGTGCGTACGGCGCTGGCGACGGCCTCGTCGGGGGTGAGGCCGCACTGGTCGGTGAGGGTGAACAGGGCGTCCGCGGCCATGACCACCGCGAGGCCCCGCTTGAGCTGGGTGAACGCGTCCGGGTCCGTCTCCCCGAGGGTGGCCGCCAGGGGGGCGAGGGCGTGGTCGATGAGCCCGAAGCGGACGCCGGGTCGCATGTTCGCCGTGTCGGGGCGGACGATGGTCGCGGCCATCATCGCGCGAACTCCGCCCTGGCGGGCCAGTGTGCCGCGGAGCAGGAACTCGCAGGCGAACGCGATCCGTTCGACCGGGTCGCGGGAGTCGGCGACCGGGCCGAGCGCGTCGACGGGGTCGGGCCAGACACCGGCCAGGGCCTCGCCGATCAGCGACGGCAGGTCGGGGAAGTAGCGGTAGGCGGTGGCCTCGGAGACCAGGGCGACGCGGGCGACCTCGGGCATCGTCACCTCGCTGCCCGTGCCGATCAGCCCGCGGGCCGCGTCGACGATCGCCGTACGGGTGCGCTTCTTCTGGTTGCTGCGGCCCGTGTCCGTCTGTGCTGTCGCCATCGGTGCGTCACTTCCCCGTATTCACTCGTCGTTGCCGTCCGTCTCCCTTACGTTATCACGACAAGCTCTCATCATGAGAGCCAGCTTGCATAACGAGAGCTTCCCGCCTAGTGTCCTGTAGGGCGCGCCACAGCGACGAGCGCACAACTCGCGCCAAGAACAAGGGAGTCGGCGATGAACGAGGTTTCCGTGGTCGGTCCGGACGACGGCGAGTCGATCCGGCTGGGGCCGGTCACGATGCGCATCCTGGAGGACGGCAGCACCACCGGCCACCGGCTGGGCATCGGCGAGATCACCCTCGCCCCGCACACCCAGGGCCCGCCGCAGCACCGCCACGCCCAGCACGACGAGGGCTTCTACGTCGTCTCGGGCACCGTGCACTTCACCATCGGCGAGACCGTGCACATCGCGCCGGCGGGCACCCTCGCGATGATCCCGCCGGGCGCCCCGCACACCTTCGCCAACCCCGGCGACGAACCCGCGGTGATGGTCAACACCTTCACGCCCGACCTGTACGTGCAGTACTTCCGGGACCTGCGGGACATGATCGCCGGCGGCCGGGAGTTCAACGCCGAGTCGACGATCGAGACGATGAGCCGCTACGGCACGGTCCCCTCGACCGACTACGCCTGAGGCACCCGGCGCCGTACGGACCGCCCGTCAGGAGCCGCTCGCGTTCGACGGGCCGAAGAACTCGATCTCGGCGATGGCCACTTGCTTGCTCCCGGAGGTCCCGTAGGCGGACTCGACGGTGAAGCGGACCGACGTGACCGTGCCGACCCGGAAGGCGCGGCGCTGGGCTCCCGCCCCCTGGTCGAGGGTCAGTTGACGGGTGATCGTCTTGCCGGCGGCCGTGGTGATCTCCGCCTCGATCCGGTGCGGGAGCGCCGACTGGGTGAGCTGGTCGGGGCGGGTGGAGACGCCCGGGGTGATCATCAGGTCCAGCAGCCGGGTCGGCTCGTCGAACTGCACCTCCAGCCACTGGCCCTTGCCCGACTGCGTCACCCCCGGCCCCCACCAGGTGTTGTTCAGCCTGTCGAAGGCCAGGTCGGGCTTGTGACCCGGGAAGGAGCGGGAGGCGCTGACGCGGTCCGGGTAGACGGGGGCCCGCTTGGCGAAGTGGTCCTTGGCCGCCTCCACGCCACGCGGGATGTTGACGGCGAGCACGATCAGCAGGGTCAGCACGATCGCCGCGCCCACCCAGGTCAGCACGCGGTCGAAGGTCCGGCGCAGTCGGGGCCGGTCGCCCGCCCACGGAATCTCACCGTTCCTGAACGTGAGGAGCCGCCGCCACCAGGGCAGCCGGCCGGGGGCATGCTCGTCGCCGACCATGGGCATCGCACAGCGGGCGCAGTAGTGCCGGTCGGGCCGGTTGGCCGTGGCGCACCAGGGGCAGGGCACTCCGCCCGCGGCACCGGGTTCGACACCGGGTGCCCGTACGGCCTGCGGGCGCGCGGCGACCGGCCGGCCGGGCAGGACCGGGGCCACGGACGGGGCCTGGCGGGGCTCCGGGTCGGAGACCGGGACCAGGAGACGCCGGGCGCGCTCGGCCTCGGATTCCGGGGAGGCGGCGGGGACCGGCTCGGTGGGGGCGGTGTCGGTCGTGGACGAGTTACGGGCGGTGGTCGCGTCGCGGTGACCGTACGGCGCGTCGGGCGCGGGGGTCGGGTCCGTGGTCGGGCGGTGCGCGGGGTGGGTCGTGGCGGCGCCGGACGCGTGCGGAGTCGTAGAACCACCGGACGCGTGCGGAGTCGTAGAACCACCGGACGGGTGGGGAGTCGCAGCGCCCCCGTTCGCGTCGCCGCTCGCCGGTTCCTGGCGGGCGCCCGCGCCGACCGAGCCGTACGAGCCGCCGGCGGCCAGGGCGTCCAGGCGCAGCGACAGGGCGTCCAGTCGGGCCGCGGGGTCGTCGGAGGCCGAACCCCCTTGTGCCGACTGCTGGTTGTCGCCCGGGTCGTCCGTGTTCAGCAGGTCCCGGCGCGTGCGGGGCATGCCCCCGTTGTCCGACTGGGAGAAGGCGTCCCAGCCCGGGTCGCCGCCGGCGCCCGGGGCTCCCCCGGCGCTCTCACCGCGCTCGGCCGGGGCCCCGGTGCGTGCGCCCGCGCGGTCCGTCCAGCTGAGGACGGCGCCGCAGGCGTCGCAGAACGACTGGCCCGGTTCCGCGCGGGTTCCGCATTCGGCGCAGCTCTGGGTGGTCGTCATCTCTCGGGGTTCCTTTCGGGGAGCACGGTGGCGGTCACCTGGACCGTGTACGGCATGTGGGCGGGGCGGGCGGCCGCCACGAGGGCGTCGAGGCGGTGGGTGTCGAGCGTGGTCGGCGCGGGCAGCCGCAGGTGGACGTGCAGCCGGGAGCTGCGTTCGCCGGGTACCGGGCCGAGCGGGCGGGCGTTCCAGTCGGCGGCGCCGCTCTCGGTGATCTCCGGTTCGGCACCGAAGGCGAGCCGGACGGCCTCGGCCAGGCCGCGCCGGGTGCCGCGGATGCGGTGCAGGTACGTGGCGGCGGCCACGGCGGCCCGCAGCCGCGCCTCCGGTTCGCTGCCGTCGGTCTCGGCGCCGACCCAACTCCCCAGCCACTGCACGAAGTCGAGCGGCGCCAGGGACGGCCTGAAGTACGTGTCGAGGCAGTCCAGCACACTCAGGATCGGCGCTACGACCTCGTCGAGCCCGGCGACGAAACGCTGGGCGAGGTCGTCGTCCGCGAACACGGCGGGCAGCATCGCACCGATCGGCGCGGACGAGCCGAGGCCGTCGACTGATCCCCTCAACGCAAGCCTCCTAGCCGGGAATTGGTGATGTTCACGCGCCGTCTCCGATCACGCGGACACGGTGGTCGAAGGAGAACACCAGCGACGGCCGCTCCAGGTCGATACGGTCCGTGGGGTCGCCGCGCTTGCCGGTGAGCGGGTCGGCGGGGTGCAGGACGACCTCGTCGACCAACTCGACGCCGGGTACGCGCTGGAGCACCGCGAAGACCTCCCCGGACTGCACGGGACGTCCGAACGGCCAGCCCTTCCCGTCCGATCCGCCGGTGAGCGGGTCGATGTGGCGGTAGAGGGCGTCGTGGGCCTGGCGCCGCACCCGGTCGGTGTCGACGCCGCGGAAGGCGTGCACCGTGGCGACCACGGTGACGCCCTGGTAGAACGGCGGCCCGACCGCCAACCGGGTCCCGATCAGCCGCCGTTCGTCGAGATGCCGGGTGATGCGCTCCAACAGGGCGTCTCCGGGCACGAGTTGCTCGAAGCGGAGCCGTCCGCCTGGGTCGGGCACGGCCTGCGGCACCACCAACACCCGTACGGCGTAGGCCCCGTGCTCCTCCTCGTCGCCCTCCAGGCAGGTGATGCGCGCGGTCTCGGGGGCGGCCCGGCGGGACAGTTCCTCGTAGTCCCGGAGGGTGACCGCGCGCTCCTGGGCGCGCAGGGTGATCGGCGCGCGGGTCTTGGCCTCCTGGACCGTCTCGCCGTCCACTCCCCCGCGCGCCGCCTCACGGTTGACGACCTCGGAGACGTACGGGATGGAGCTGCGCAGGATCTGCACCGCGCCGCGCGCCACGTTGCCGGCCCGGCCGCCGCCGGTGCGGTAGCGGCGGGCGCGGATCACCGAACCCTTGGGAGCGACCATGCCGTACTGGCGCAGGGACCCGTCGGGTTCACGGACGGCCGGTCCGAAGGCGAGTTCGCCGGTGGCCGCGTCCAGGGTGATGTGACGGTCGCCGGGGCCGGAGGCGGCGAAGTGCGGGACGACCTGCCAGTCCGTCCAGCCGTCGTGCTCGGCGGTCTGGAGGAGGAGGGGCGTGGCATCGCCGACGACCGGCGTGTGGGAGAGCCGCAGCCGCTGCCCGGGCAGGCCGGTGGACTCGCCGAGCGCCTCGTCGTAGACGGTGTCGGCGTGGACGACGGTGGTGGTGCCGCCGATGGTGAAGGCCTCGGCGGAGCGGACGGTCGGCGAGGTGGTGTAGAAGGGCTGGTCGGAGTGGGGTTCGGTGACGCGGCAGCGCAGCCAGCCTGCTTCCTGGCCGCCGTTGCGCGACAGGGTGTGGCCGCCGGGGACGTGCAGGACGACCGCGCCGGGGCGGTTGAGGCCGCCGGTGCCGTCCCGGTCCACCTCGCAGCGCTGCCAGCCGTCGGCGGTCCACGCCTCCCACACCAGGGGCGGCTGGCGCGGGTCGACGCCGACTCCGTCGACGCGGCTGTCGAGTTCGAGGGCGAGGGCGCAGTGCGGGACGGCGGCGGTCAGGCCGAACAGCATGGAGTCGCCGGGGTCGGGCGACTCGGCGAAGCACATGACGTGGTTGCCCTCGGCCAGATCGTGCGTGCGGTCGACCACGGGCTTGCCCCGGTGCTGCACCACCAGATGCCGCAACGCGCTTGGAACTACGGCGAGTTCGTGCTCGGTGGCGAAGACCACCGCCTCCTCGCCCTCGGTGCGCATGGTCGCCACCTCGGTGCCGAGCGGCACCTGCACCGGTTCCTCCTGGGGCGCCGACAGCCAGAACGTGACGTCGGTGCGGGCCGCGGACGGCGGGAAGAGCGTGATGCCGACCAGGTCGAGGAAGGCCAAGTGGTTCTTGTCCGGTACCCGGTTGAGGCGGTAGACGATCTGGTCGGCCATGTGCGCGACCGTCTCGACGAGGGTGACGCCGGGGTCGGAGACGTTGTGGTCGGTCCACTCCGGGGCGCGCTGCTGGATGTAGCGCTTGGCGTCGTCGACGAACTGCTGGAAGCGGCGGTCGTCGAGGTTCGGGGAGGGCAGGGCCATCGGTCAGTTGTCGCTTTCAGCAGCCGTGCCGGGCGTACCGGAGGTGTCCGGCTCGTCGTGGGACGGGATGACGTAGAAGGGGAAGACGAGGCTGCGCGGGTTGTTGGTGCCGCGGATCGAGTAGCGGACGTCGATGTACAGCACGCTCTGCTCGGTGCCCGCGGTGACCTCGACGTCCTCGACCTCGATGCGCGGCTCCCAGCGGTCGAGGCTGACGTGCACCTCGTGCTGGATCCGGCCCGCGGTCTGCTCGTTGACCGGCGCGAACACCAGGTCGTGGATCGCGCAGCCGAAGTCGGGCCGCATCGGGCGCTCGCCCGGCGCGGTGGACAGGACGAGCCGGATCGCCTCCTCGACCTCGCGTTCCCCGCTGACCAGCGCGATGCCGCCGGTCGGCCCGATGCGCAGCGGGAACGACCATCCGGACCCGACAAACTGTTCGGCCATCAGACAACACCCGCCCGTTCCTTGCCCGTTGGGCCGCTCATGCCGGAATCACCATCGGGACAAGGCCGTTGAGGGTGACCACGCCCATGATCGGCACGGTGACGGCCCGAATGCCCACGTTGCCGATGGAGTTGACCTGCACGCTCCCGCCCGCGGTGAGCATCGCGTTGCCGAGCGCCTTCAGGTTCAGGGCACCGATCGCGTCCAACGTGATCGCTCCCGTGGTCGACTTGACGTTGACCAGTCCGCGCCCCTCGATGTTCAGCGGCCCGCCGCTCTTGATGGTCAGGCTGCGCCGGGCGCTGAGGGTGAGGTCCGTACCGGCCTCGACCGACACCGAGCGACTGCCCTTGATGGTGACGCTGCCCCTGCTGTCCACAATGATCTCGGTGTTCGTGCGGTCCAGGGTGATGGTCAACTGCTTGTCCCCGGAGGCCAGTCGGACGCCCTGCTTGCGGCCGCCGGTCTTCTGACTGAGCAGGTCCATCCGGTTGCCGTCCCGGTCGGAGACGGTGTGCCGGCTCGCCTTCTTCCGCACGGCGTCGTGCAACGGCACATCACCGACGACGGTCGGCTTGTCCTTGCCGTTGTAGAGCCCGCCGATCACGAACGGATGGTCAAGTGCCCCCCGGTCGAAGGCGACCAGCACTTCGTCGTTGACGTCCATGGGGAACACCCCGCCGCCACCGAGCCCTCCCCACTGCACAGTTCGCGTCCAGTCGCTGACGTACGTGTCGTCCAGCCACGGGAACTGCAAGCGCACCCGGCCCTGTTTGAGCGGGTCGTTGACGTCGGTGACCAGGGCGTTGGCCACACCGGGCAGCCGGGGCGCGGTCTCCGAGCCGCCCGAGGCGAGCCCGTACAGCGAACGCCACTGCCGTCCGCTGACCGTCACCCAGGTCTCGTAGTGCTTGCCGTCGCCGAAGACGTGCCGTACGGAGGTGGCCGTGTACTTGCCCTCGAAGGGCGTGCCCACGTCGGCCAGGGCGACCGGAACTCCCGGGCGCAGCTTGGGATTTCCGCGCGCGACGACCTCCAGCTCGGCGAAGGAGGACGTCACGTCGTCGGCGAGGGCGGCGGCGGCGAACTTCACCTCGTTCTGCTTGTCGTAGGGCGTGCCCGTCTCGACCAGCTTGGCCGTCTTGAACTTGCCGGCCGCCGCGCCCGGGGTGGTGCCGATGCCGATGGCCGGGTTGGAGGTTCCGGGCGAGGTGGCGGTGAGCTTCTTCTTCGTGGTGACGTCCCAGCCGCGTGCCTCGACGGTGCCGACCTGGTCGGCGGCGGTCACGGCGGCCCGCAGCCGCAGGATGTCGTGCCCGGCCTGGAGCACGAACGGGCTTTTGTCGCCGTCGGTCTCGGGGGACGGCGCACCGGACGACGGTTTCGGCTCCACGAACTGGAACTTGCCGTCCGCGTCGACCGACATGACCATCTCGTTCTCGTCGGCGAGCCGGGCGAGAAAGTCCCAATCGGTCACGTTGGACTGGGAGATGAACTCGTACACGGTCCGCGTGGACGTGATGCGCCCGATCGGCACCCCGTCCTGGGCGGCCAGTTTGCGGGCGATGTCGGACGCGCTCTGGTTGCGGTAGGCGGCGACGCGGCGCTGGCGCAGCAGCCGGTGCCCGAAGTCGTAGCCGCGGACGACGGTGAAGGTGCCGGTGCCGTCGTAGTCCGCCTCAAGCCCGGTGACCTCACCGGTCAGCAGCGGATCGGAGGCACCCTGCCCGTCGGCCACCGGCGCGATGACCACCTTCGTGCCGAAGGTGACACCGAGCTTGCCGAGGATCAGCCGGTACGGGTCCCGGAAGGTGAGCCGGAACGCGGCCGGTACGCCGACGCCCTGGTCGACGTAGCTGTCGACGAGGTAACGGGCGTACTCGGAAGGGATCTTGGCGCCGCCGATCTTCACCTCGACGACGTTGGAGAACGCGGACTTCACCATCAGGAACGCACCTCCTCGGCGGCGGGCAGCACGAGTTCGACACCGTTCGCGAGCCGCGTCGGGTCGTCGATCCCGTTGGCCTCGGCGATGGCCCGCCAGGCGGCGGAGTCGCCGTACTCCCGCCAGGCGAGCGACTGCAGGGAGTCGCCCGCGACGACCCGGTGCACGCGCTGCGCGGTGAGCGCGCCCGAAGTCGGGTTCTGGCCCTTGGTGTTGCTCGGGATCTCGTGCAGTTGCAGTCGGCAGGTGGCGCGGATGGGCACGCCGGTGGTCCCGAAGAGCGAGTACGAGGCTTCGACAGAGGACACGTAAGCGGTGAAGCGGGCAGTGGAGAAGGAACCCCACTGGAACACCACCCACGGCGGTGAAGGCTGTTTCGCCGCAATGGACTTGGTGGTCACGTCGCAGCAGGCGAGCAGTGACTCGACCTTCTTCAGCACCGAGTTGCTGGTCGGCTCGTCGGAGGAGTCGAGGAAGATCTCCACGCCCATCTCACGCGGCTGCGACCCCATGAACTCCGGGAGGGAGCCGTCCCGTTCGATCTGCGCGGGCGTCGTCTTCCACTGGGCGCGGCGAGTGAGCGACAGCTGCGCCGGATTGAAGTCGAAGGCGAAGGTCTTGATGAGCCCACCGGGCGTAGTACTGCCCCCGACCGGCGGCTCATGAATGGCGAGGCTGGCACGGACAAGGCTCTTGCCGGCGCCCCTGCTGGTGGTGACCATGGTCTCGTTCGCCCCCGCTCAGTCCGTGAATCCGTGGTGGGCGATCTCCAGGACCTCCGTGGCGACCGCCGGTCCGGCCGGGTCGAGGGAAGGGCCCTGCCAGCTCACCGGCAGCACGTCGATCAGCCCCCAGTGCGCGACCTCCGAACCGTCCGCGCGCAGCGCCGCGATCTGCCCCGTGGGCCGCTTGATCCCGGTCTGCACGGAGGAGATCCACTTGGCGACCTTCGCGGTGTCCGGGGTGAGCGGGCGGGTCAGCCGGATGGTGGAGAAGGTGACACGGGTGGGGAGTTGCCAGACGAAGCCGTTGTTGCCGCCCTCCTGCCGGTGCTCGATCTCCACCGTCGACGACAGCCCGTCGCACCCGTTGAAGTAGCCGAGGCTCTCGCCGTCGATCGTGAGGGTGAACCAGATGGTGGAGCCCGGGTCGAGGCGGGACATCGGGGGTGGGCCTTTCTGTCGTTGCATCGGTGCGCGCGGGGCGTTTCGGGGCGGGGCGGCGAGGTGTGGGTCCGGTTAGCGGCGGGGGTCGCGGAGCTTGCCGATCCGTTCGCGGTCCAGGCGCAGTTCCGTGCGGATCAGGCGGGTGATGCGGCCGATGATCCGGTGCACGAGTTCGTCGAGCTGGAAGTCGGTGAGGTCTCGGGGGTCGAACTGGCCTGCGGGGATTGCCTCGTAGGCGGGGGGTGGGGGTGTGGTGGCGGCTGTGGTCGGGGAGTAGGGGGGTGGAGGTTCGTGCGGGTCCGGTGAGTTGTAGGTATCACGTCTCAATGCCCACGA
>NZ_JBHXME010000064.1:0-54420 GCF_042721125.1 Streptomyces sp. NPDC058469 | reverse complement strand
CTGCTGCCCTGTGGCCCGTGGGGCAACGTCGTCCGCATGATCCCGCCGCTGATCGTCGACGCGGGCGCGATCGACGAAGGGCTGCGCGCCTGGTCGACAGCCGTCGCGGCGGGCACCGCCGGATGACCGACGCCCGCTCCCTGGTCGACCTGCTGGCCCGGACCGCTCCGGGCCTGGAGGTCGACACGGGGGAGGGGCGGCGCGCCGCGTACGCGTACGACGCGTCCAACTACCGGGTGCCGCCCCTCGCCGTCGCCTTCCCGCGTTCCGCCGAGGACGTGGCCGCGCTCGTACGGGCCTGCCGCGACCTGCGCGTCCCGCTCACCGCGCGCGGGGCGGGCACCAGCATGGCCGGCAACGCGATCGGACCCGGCGTGGTCCTCGACTTCTCCCGCCACCTGAACAAGGTCGTCGCCGTCGACCCCGACACCCGCACCGCCGTCGTCGAACCCGGCGTCGTCCTCGACGACCTCCAGCGCGCCGCCGCACCGCACGGCCTGTTCTTCGGCCCCGACCCGTCGTCCCACAGCCGCTGCACCCTCGGCGGGATGATCGGGAACGACGCGTGCGGCAACCACTCGGTGCGCTACGGCCGGACGGTCGAGCACGTCGAGGAGCTGGAGATCGTGACGGCCACGGGCGTGCGTGCGGTCGCCGGAGTCGGGGGACTGCGCGCCGTCGAGAGCGAGGACGCGGCTGAAATCGCCGCCCTGGACGCCGAGTTGACGCGGCTCGTCGACGCCAACCTCGCCGCCCTGCGCACCGAACTCGGCCGCATCCCCCGCCAGGTCTCCGGCTACCAGCTCCACCACCTCCTGGCGGAACACGGCAGACACACCGCCCGCGCCCTGGTCGGCACCGAGGGCACCTGCGCGGTCGTCACCCGCGCGACCGTACGACTGCACCCCGTGCCCGTGGCCACCACGCTGCTCGCGCTCGGCTACCGGGACGTCGTGGACGCCGCGTCGGACGTCCCGGCGATCCTGCGTCACCGGCCCACCGCGGTCGAGGGTATGGACGAGGCCATCGTCGCGACCCTCCGCCACCGACGCGGCCCGCAGGCCGTCACCGGTCTGCCCGAGGGTGCCGCCTGGCTGTACGTCGAACTCGACGGCACCGACCAGGCCGACGCCGACGCGCGGGCCGCCGACGTCCTCTCCGAACTCCGCGCGGGGGAGCGGATGGTGGCGGGCCGCGTCATCGACGACCCGGCCGAACGCCGTTCCCTGTGGCGCGTGCGCGAGGACGGCGCCGGACTCGCCGCGCGCCTCGTCGACGGCGGCACCTCCTGGCCGGGCTGGGAGGACGCCGCCGTCGACCCGCACCAACTCGCCGACTACCTGCGGGACTTCCGTACCCTCCTCGCCAAGCACGACTTCACCGGCGTGCTCTACGGACACTTCGGCGCGGGCTGCGTCCACGTCCGCATCGACTTCGACCCCGCGACGGCCGAGGGCGCCGCCGCCATGCGCACCTTCCTGACGGAAGCCGCCGCCCTGGTCGTCTCGCACGGCGGCACCCTGTCCGGCGAACACGGCGACGGCCGCGCCCGCAGCGAACTCCTCGCCACCATGTACAGCCCGCGCATGCGGGCCGCGTTCGCCTCCTACAAGCGGCTGTACGACCCCGACGGCATCCTCAATCCCGGGGTGATCGTCGACCCCGCCGCCGTCGACGCCGACCTCGCGCTGTACCCGATCAACTCCCGTGCTCCGGTCAACTCCCATGAGCTGCAAGGGGGTTTCACCTTCCCCGACGACCCGGGCGGCCTCGCCGAAGCGGCGAGCCGGTGCATCGGCGTGGGGCGTTGCCGCAGCGACACCGGCGGAGCCATGTGCCCCAGCTACCGCGCCACCCACGACGAACGCGACTCCACGCGGGGCCGCGCCCGGCTGTTGCAGGAGATGCTGCGCGACGGCCCCGGCACGGTCATCACCGACGGCAGCCGCTCGACGGAAGTACTGGACGCCCTCGACCTGTGCCTGTCCTGCAAGGCCTGCGCCGCCGACTGTCCGGTGGGCGTCGACATGGCGACGTACAAGTCGGAGTTCCTGCACCGGCATTACCGGCGCCGACTGCGCCCGCTCAGTCACTACAGCCTGGGCTGGCTGCCCTGGTGGGCGGCGCTGGCCCGCTGGTTCGCCCGTCCCGTGAACGCCGTACTCGGTGGGCCGTTGGGTCGACTGGTCGCACGGCTCGGCGGAGTGACCACCGAGCGCGCCCTGCCGCGTTTCGCCCGACGCCGTGACCTCCCGGCACACCTGCCCCCGCAGCCGGAGACCCCGGCCGCCATCCTGCTCGTCGACTCCTTCACCCGGGCCTTCCGCCCCGACGTGGCCGGAGCCGCCGCCCGCGTCCTGGCCGACGCCGGTGTCCCCGCGACCGCGCGCGACGGGCTGTGCTGCGGGCTCACCTGGATCAGCACCGGCCAACTGGGCATCGCCCGACGCGTGTTGACCCGTACCGTCGAACGACTCGACGCCGAGGGCGAGTTGCCCATCGTCGTGCCCGAACCGAGCTGCGCCGCCGCGCTCCGCCACGACGCACCCGCACTCCTCGGCACGGACGCCGCCCGCCGGGTCGCCGCGCGCATCCACACGTTCTCCGGCGCGCTGACCGAACTCGCCGACGCCGACTGGAAACCCGCCACCGTCCCCGACCGCGTCACGCTCCAGACCCACTGCCACGAGTACGCCGTCTTCGGCGAGACCACACAGAGCACGCTGCTGCGCCGCCTCGGCGTCGGACACGTCGACGAGGCGAACGGCTGCTGCGGCCTGGCCGGCAACTTCGGCTTCGAGGCGGAGCACTACGACACCTCGATGGCCGTCGGCGCTCTCGCCCTCGCCCCGAGACTCGCCGCGCTCGACCCGAACGCCACCGTCCTTGCCGACGGCTTCAGCTGCCGTACTCAGGCGGCCCATCTGAGCGGCCCCGACGGGCCGCAGGCCCGGCACCTGGCCCAACTGCTCGACCCGAACCCGTCCGGAGGCACCCGCTGATGACCACCACCCCGTCCACGTCTGTCGTCGACACCGTGTCCGTCGTCGAGACCGTTCCCAAGCAGCTGTTCATCGGCGGGAGTTGGCAGGACGCGGCCGGCGGCGGCCACTTCGCCGTGGACGACCCGGCGACCGGTGAGCGGCTGTGCGAGGTCGCCGACGCCTCGCCCGTCGACGGGCGACGCGCCCTCGACGCGGCGGTGTCCGCGCAGGATGCCTGGGCGGCGACCGCGCCCCGCGCCCGCAGTGAAATCCTGCGCCACGCCTACGAGATCATCCTCGAACGGCGTGAGGAACTCGCCCTGTTGATGACCTTGGAGATGGGCAAACCCCTCGCGGAGGCGCGCGGCGAGGTCGGCTACGCGGCGGAGTTCTTCCGCTGGTTCTCCGAGGAGGCGGTACGGATCGAGGGCGGGTTCACCCGGACCCCCGACGGAGCCAACCGTGTCCTGGTCATGCGGCAGCCGGTGGGCCCGTGCCTGCTGATCACGCCGTGGAACTTCCCGCTCGCCATGGGCACCCGCAAGATCGGTCCCGCGATCGCGGCGGGCTGCACCATGGTTCTCAAGCCCGCCCCGCAGACCCCGCTCTCCAGCCTGGCCCTCGCCGGAATCCTCACCGAGGCAGGCCTCCCCGAGGGTGTGCTCAACGTCGTGACCACGACGGACGCCGCCGGGGTGATCGAGCCCCTGCTGCGCGGCGGAGGCGTGCGCAAACTGTCCTTCACCGGCTCAACTCAGGTCGGGCGGCTGCTCCTTGCCCAGTGCGCCGACACCGTCGTCCGCACCTCCATGGAGCTGGGCGGCAACGCGCCCTTCATCGTCTTCGAGGACGCCGACCTCGACCGGGCCGTCGAGGGCGCCATGCTCGCGAAGATGCGCAACATGGGCGAGGCGTGCACCGCGGCAAACCGCTTCTTCGTGCACCGCGCGGTCGCGGACGCGTTCGCCGCTCGGCTCGCCGAGCGCATGGCCGCCCTCGCCGTCGGTCCCGGTACCCAACCCGGCTCGCAGGTCGGCCCGTTGATCGACGCCGCCGGCCGCGCCAAGGCCGACGGTCTCGTCCAGGACGCCGTGACACGCGGAGCCAAGGTACTGACCGGCGGCGAAGTCCCGGACGGGCCGGGCCACTTCTACCCGCCGACGGTGATCACCGGGGTCCGCGCGGACGCGGAGCTGATGCGGGCGGAGATCTTCGGCCCGGTCGCCGCGATCCTCACCTTCGACACCGAGGACGAGGTCGTCCGCGCCGCCAACGACACCGAATGGGGCCTGGTCGGCTACCTGTTCACCCGCGACCTCGACCGCGCCCTGCGCGTGGGGGAGCGGCTGGAGACGGGCATGGTCGGCATCAACACCGGCCTGGTGTCCAACCCGGCCGCGCCCTTCGGCGGCGTCAAGCAGTCCGGTCTCGGCCGCGAGGGCGGACGGGTCGGCATCGACGAGTTCCTGGAGTACAAGTACCTCGCCATCCCCGTGGTTCCCGTGGCGGCGGACGGCCGTGGCTGACCGGCTCGTCGTCCTGCACCAGGGCACCCTGCCGCCGAACGCCGAGCACATCGAAGCTCTCGCGGACACGGTGTACGCCACCGAGGAGGAACTGCCGCTCCTCCTGCCCGGTGCGGACATCCTCCTGTGCTGGCACTCCATCACCCCTGCGGTCGCGGCGAGTTGGCCGAAGGACCCGGCCCTGGCCCCCAGTTGGGTCCACGTGGCCGCCGCAGGAGTGGACTCGCTGCTCTTCCCGGCACTGGTCGACCACCCGGACGTCGTGCTCACCAACTCCCGGGGCGTCTACGACCGTGCCATCGCCGAATACGTCCTCGGCCTGATCCTCGCCCTCGCCAAGGACTTCCCCGGCAGCTGGGAGCACCAGCGGCGCCGCGAGTGGCGGCCCCGCGACAGCGAGCGCATCGGCGGCCGTACGGCACTGGTGTGGGGGACCGGGCCCATCGGCCGTGCCGTCGCCCGCATGCTGCGCGCCGTCGGTATGCGGGTGTGCGGCGCCGGGCGCACCGCACGCGCCGACGATCCCGACTTCGGGACGGTGCACGAGGGCGCGGGCACGAGCCTGCGGACCGCGTTGGCCGACGCGGACTACGTGATCCTCGCTGCCCCGCTCACTCCGGCCACCCGCTGCATGGTCGACGCGTCCGTCCTCGCCGCGATGAAACCCGGGGCCCGGCTGGTCAACGTCGGCCGGGGCGGCCTCGTGGACGAAGAGGCGCTCGTCAAGCACCTCGCGGACGGACGCCTGGCCGGAGCCGCCCTGGACGTCTTCGCACAGGAGCCGTTGCCCGCCGGCTCACGGCTGTGGGACATGCCCGGCGTGATCGTCTCCCCGCACACGGCAGGTGAAGTGACCGGCTGGCGGGCGCAGTTGGCGGATCTGTTCCTGGAGAACCTCAGGCGCAGGGCGGAGGGCCGGCCGTTGCGGAACGTGGTCGACAAGGAGAAGGGCTACGTCAGGGACCCAACCGCCATGGAACCGTGCTGAGTTCGGGTGCCGGCGGTCACCGCGCGGGCTCACCCTCCCATGCGCCGCCCGGTGATCTCCGCAGCCGTGTCCGCCACCAACCGCCCCCATTCGGGGAGCCGTTCGGCCTCGTACCGCGAGTCCGGCATGGAAATGGCCACGGCGGCGAGGGGCGTGCCGTTCTCGTCGAGGATCGCGGCGGCCAGCGCGCACACGTCCGGCCGGTACTGGTTGCGGTTGACCGCGTAGCCGTCGGCCCGCACCCGCTCCAGGTCGGCCCGCAGTCGGTCGGGTTCGGCCGGTGTGGACTCGCTGTAGCTCTCCAGTCCGCGCTCGATCAGCTCGTCCACGTCGGCCCTCGGCAGATGGGCGAGGATCGTGCGGCCCGTGGCGGTGGCGTGCAGCGGTGAGGTGTCGCCGATGGTGTGGAACGTCCGTACCGCGTGATCGCAGTCCACCCGGTCCACGACCACCATGCACTGCAGCGCGTCCGGGACCGAGAGGTGGATGGTCTCGTTGACCGCGTCCCGCAGCCGGATCATGGGTTCCCTCGCGGCTGCGAACAGGCTCGATCCCTGGAGCGCCGCCGGCCGTACGGCCAGCACCCGGGCGCCGATCTCCCAGCGCGTGGTGTCCTTGCGGTTGGCCCGCAGCCACCCCGCCTCGTTCAGTGTGACCAGCGTGCGCTGCACGGTCGACTTGGGCAGTCCGAAGAGCTTGGTCAGTTCCCCCACCGTCACCGGCTGGTGCTGGGCCACCGCCTCCAGGATGCGCAGTGACCTGGTCACGCTCTTCATTTCCATCTGGTTTCCCCCTGTTAATCCTGCGAATGGTCTGACGACAACCTCTTGACCCCCGTCAACGGCACTGCCATTCTCGTGCCAGATTCTAGCACAGCGTGCCACATTGTGGCACGGCCTCCGAGGAGAGGACCCCTTCGTGGCAGCCAGTAAGCGTGTCGCCGTCGTCGGCGTCGGAACGATGGGCAGCCAGGCCGCCTGGCGCCTGGCGGCCCGCGGTGCCGAGGTCGTCGGGTACGACCGCTTCGCCCCGGGTCACGACCGTAGCGCGGCCGGCGGCGAGACCCGGATCTTCCGCAGTGCCCACTTCGAGGACTCCCGCTACGTCCCGCTGCTCAAGCACGCCGACACCCTGTGGGAGGAGCTCCAGCGCGAGACCGGCCGCGAACTGCGCCGCCTGACCGGCTGCCTGCTGATGGGCCCCACGGAACACCAGCAGATGGCGACCGTCCTTCAGTCCATCGCCGAGCACGGCCTCGACCACGAGGTCCTCGACGCCGAGGCGCTCGCCAAACGCTTCCCGCAGTTCCGCATCGAGGACGGCGACGCGGCCGTACTGGACCGCCACGCGGGCTTCATCCGGCCCGAGTTGACGATCCAGAGCGCCGCCCGCCGCGCGGAGCAACTCGGCGCCCGCATTCACCGCTACACACCGGTCCGCGAGATCGTGCCGGTCACGGGCGGCGTGGAGATCCGCACCGACACCGGCACGGAGCTCTTCGACACGGCCGTGGTCACCGTCGGCCCATGGGTGAACGACCTGCTGCCCGGCCTGCCGTGGGAGGTGGACATCAGGCGGCTCATCAACGCCTGGTACGTGCCCACCACCGACGACTGGTCCGGCGAGGAGCGCCCGGCCTTCATCCGTACGGCGCCCACCCACTGCTACGGCCTTCCCTCCCCGGACGGCGTCTCCGTCAAGCTCGGCCTGTCCCGCGCCCTGCACCGCCCGGCCGGCGACCCGAACCGGCTCGACCGGACCGTGGAGCCGGGGGAGTTGGACGTCTTCACCGAACTGCTGCGCCGGTACATGCCCGACCTGAACCCCGACCCGGTCCGCCTCTCCGTGTACATGGAGGGCTACACCGAGAGCAGCCGCCCGCTCGTCGGCCCGCTGCCCGGCAACGACAACGTGGTGCTCCTCGCCGGGTTCTCCGGCCACGGCTTCAAACTCTCGCCCGCCATGGGCGACATCGCCGCGGACCTCGCACTGGACGGCGCCTCGTCGCAGCCCATCGACTTCATCTCCACCCTCGACCGAGCGGAGGCGTGACAGCCATGACCAACGACCACCTGTCCGTCGGCACTCTGCGCGCCACGCCCGGCGCCAAGACCCGCGGCACCGTCCCCGCAGACCTGGGCACCCTCACCGTGGACCTCCCCCTGACCCTGGTCAACGGCGCCCACTCCGGCCCCCGTGTCCTGATCACCGCGGGAGTCCACGGCGGCGAGTTCACCGGGATCGACGCCGCCACCCGCCTCGCGTCGCTCCTCGAACCCGGCCAGGTGCACGGCCAAGTGATCGTCTGCCCCGTCGCCAACCCCCCGGCCGTCTACCAAGGACGGCTCGGCGTCTCCCCGCTCGACGGCGTCAACATCAACCGCGTCTTCCCCGGCGACCCCGACGGCGGCCCCACCGAACGGCTGGCCGCCTGGCTCTTCGCCCACCTGCTGGACGGCGCCGACGCCTACGTCGACCTGCACGCCGGCGGCATCGACGAGGTCCTGCGGAACTTCGTCGGCTACCGCCTCACCGGCGACGCCCAACATGACCTGAGGACAGCCGAGTTGGCCCGCTCGCTCGGCATCGAGGACGTCATCCTCGGCCTCGACGCCACCGGCGGCAACAGCCACGCCGCCGCCGCCCGCGCGGGCGTCCCGGCGATCCTCGTCGAGACCGGCCAGCTCGGCGAACGCGACGCGGACACGGCCGCCCGTCTCGTCGACAGCATGTGCGCACTGCTGCGCGGACTCGGTGTCATCGAGCCGGAGGACACGGCCGACGAGCCCGCCGCCGTACGCGAATGGGTCTGGGCCGCAGGCGTCACCGCCGAGCAAACCGGCCTGTGGTACCCGGAGTTCACCGCCGGCGACGACGTGACCGAGGGCCAGGTCATCGGCCACGTCATCGACCCGGCCGACGGCCAGGAACACAAGGTCCACACCCCGGCCGGCGGACGCGTCTTCTACGGCATGCACGGTCTGACCGTCGCCCCCGGCACCGAACTCGCGGCCATCGCCGTCCCCCGGCCCCCGGCCATTGACGCCGGGGCCCCGTAAGGGGCGCGGGGAACTGCGCGACAAGCCCCCACCGACCGGCACGGAAGAAATCCACCCCAGCCATCCCCACTCATACGCGCGGTCCCCTTTCAAGTCCCCCTCACCCCCACTCCGCAAGGGGCGCGGGGAACTGCGCGACAAGCCCCCACCGACCCGCACTGAAGAGAACCACCCCAGCCACCCCACCCGCACCGAAGTGAGCCCCACCCGCACAACCTGCCCCTCATCACGTACCGCACCACCAGGAGGCCCCCGGTGAGAGATGTCCGGATAGACCGCAGAGTGTTCCTGCGCGGAGTCGGCGGCGTCGCCGCAGGCATCGCAGCCACCTCGCTCACCGCCTGCGGCACCGGCACCAGCCGGTCCGTCGACAGCGGCGGCAAGAGCTCCAAGACCCTCGTCGTCCGCAACAGCGGCGGCACCTACGGCGACGCCAACCAGAAGGCGGTCTACGAGCCGTTCACCAAAGAGACCGGCATCCAGGTCAAGGTGGTGAACATCGAGTACGCGCAGATGCTCGCCCAGATCAAGCAGGGCCGCCCCCAGTTCGACGTCATCGACGACTCCATGGCCGACTTCGTGCTCTTCAAGCAGCAGGGCGCCACCCAGACACTGGACTACGACCGGCTGAAGAACTCCAAGAACGCCGGCATCGCCAAGTCCCTGCTCACCACCAACGCCGTCGGAAAGAACTACTGGGCCAGCGTCATGGCGTACCGCACGGACGCCTTCGGCGGGAAGAAGCCGACCTCGTGGGCCGACTTCTGGGACACCAAGACGTTCCCCGGCAGCCGCGCGCTGCAAGCTCTGGACGCCGACCTGCCCGAGCTGGAGTTCGCCCTCCTCGCCGACGGCGTGGACCCGGACAAGCTGTACCCCCTCGACGTGGACCGGGCTTTCAAGTCCCTCGACGCGATCAAGTCACACGTCAAGAAGTTCTGGGACACGGGCGCCCTGCCCGGCGTACTCCTCGGCCGCGAAGAGGTCGTCGCCTCCAGCGTGTGGCACGGCCGCCTCGACGCCCTCATCAAGCAGGGCTCCCCGCTCGCCTACCAGTGGAACGGCGCCCGCCGCCAGAGCAACGGCCTCGCCATCCCCAAGGGCGCCGCCAACCTCGACGCCGCCTACCAGCTCATCGACTTCTCGCTGCGGCCCGAAGTGCAGGCCGCCTACGCGGAGTTGTACCCGATGGCCCCGACCGTCCCCGCCGCCTACAAGAAGCTCTCCACGACCACCGCCGCCAACCTGGCGGGCTCCGCAGCCCACTTGGAGTCCGGCTTCGACCTGGACGTCGAGTGGTGGATCAAGAACCAGGACGCCGTCTCCAAGCGCTGGCAGGAGTGGTCGCATGCCTGAACTGGACGTGAAAGCCCCGGTGACCACCCGGTCGCCGGACGCCGGCACCGGAAAACCCTTGTCCGTGACCGGACTTCGCAAGACATACGGCGGTGTCACCGCCGTCGACGAGGTATCCATGGAGATCGCGGCGGGCGAGTTCGTCACCTTCCTGGGATCCTCCGGCTCCGGCAAGACCACCACCCTGATGATGATCGCCGGGTTCTGCGAACCCGACTCCGGCAGCATCGTCGTGGGCGGCCGAGACGTGACCCGGCTGGCCCCGCAGAAGCGCGGCCTGGGCTTCGTCTTCCAGCAGTACCTGCTCTTCCCTCACATGACGGTCTGGGACAACGTCGCCTTCCCGCTCCAACTGCGCGGCGTACCCAAGGCGGAGCTGCGCCGCAGGGTCGGCGAGACGCTGGAGATGGCCGGGCTGAACAGCATGACCGGCCGCCGCCCGCGCGAGCTGTCCGGCGGCCAGCAGCAGCGCGTCGCCCTGTGCCGGGCCCTGGTCTACCGGCCGCCCGTGATCCTCATGGACGAACCGCTCGGCGCCCTCGACAAGAAACTCCGCGACCAGCTCCAGACCGAGATCAAGCGCATCCAGCGCGAACTCGGCCTCACCGTCATCTATGTGACGCACGATCAGGAAGAGGCCCTCGTCCTCTCCGACCGGATCGCGGTCATGCGGGACGGCCGCATCGACCAGTTCGACACCCCGAGGGAACTCTTCGAGGTCCCGCGCACCCCGTTCGTCGCGGACTTCCTCGGCGCCGCCAACTTCCTTGCGGGCAGCGTCGAGGAGCGCACACCGGAGCACACACTCGTACGGCTCGACACGGGCGGTCTGCTGAAGGCCCGCCCCCTGACGAACGGGTCCGGCGGGCGCGTCCGGGGCGCGGTCCAGCCCGGCCGGATCGCCCTGTGCCCGGCCGACCACGGCTTCTGCACCGGGACCGTGGAGACGGTCACCTACGTCGGAACCCTGGTGCGTGTCACGGTCCGCCCAGCCGGCGGCGCGGACGCCGACGTCGTACGGCTGGAGCTGCCGGCCGGACGGGCCCCGGCGCCTGGTGAACGCGTCGGTCTGACCGCCGAGCCGTCCGACGTCAGCGTGTTCCCCGACACGGAACACGGGGGATGAGCATGGCCGGAACCGCCCTCGCCACGAAGCCGCAGCCCGCGCCCACCTCCGCACCCGGCCGTCTGCGCCGCGCGCTGGCCGAACGCCGCACCCGCTACGGCCTGTTGAACGCCGCACCGGTCGTCGTCTACCTCCTGATCCTCTTCGTCTACCCGATCTTCAGCACCCTCCTCCTCAGCCTCAAGGGCGAGGAAGGCGGCTGGACCCTGCACTGGTACGCCGACGCGTTCCAAGGGGCCAACCTGGAGATCCTGCTCACCACCCTGCGGATCTCCGCCGAGACCTCCCTGCTCAGCCTGGTCATCGGCTTCCTGCTGGCCTCCGCGGTCACCCGGCTGAAGCCCCTGTGGGCAGGTCTCGTGATGCTGGTCGTGGTCGTCCCGCACTTCATCAGCGCGCTGGTGCGCACCTACGGCTGGATCATCCTGCTCGGTGAACACGGCGTCGTGAACAACGTCCTGACGGACCTTCACTTCCCGGGCGCACCCTTCCAGTTGCTCTACAACGAGGTCGGCGTCGTCATCGGCACCACCTCCGTGATGCTCCCGTACACCGTCCTCCTCCTGTACGCGGTAATGCGCGGCGTCGACCGCAGGCTGCTCGCCGCGGCGGCCAGCATGGGCGCGGGACGGATCACCATCTTCCGTCGCGTCTACCTGCCACTGGTCGCTCCCGGACTGGTCAACGCCGGAGTGCTCTGCTTCATCCTCTGCCTCGGCTACTACCTCACCCCGGCCCTGATGGGCGGCCCGAAGCAGACCATGGTGGCCTCGCTCATCGACGACCAGGTCATGAAGCAGAACCAGTGGAACGGCGCCTCCGCACTCGGCATCATCCTGCTGCTGCTCACCTTCGCGGGCCTGCTGCTCCTGCGCCTGCTGAAGTCGGCGGGCGAGGCGTACCGGAAGCGGGGTACGGCATCATGATCGGCCTCCGTTCCACCCTCGCCGGACGCATCAGCCTGACCGTCTTCGCCACGCTGATCCTGCTCTTCCTGGCCCTGCCGATCGTCGTCATCGTCGTCACCTCCTTCGGCAACGACGCCTTCGGCTCCTTCCCGCCCCACTCCTGGACCCTCGGCTGGTACAAGCAGTTGTTCGCCGACGGCAGCAAGTGGCCGGCCGCCCTCTCCCTGAGCGCCCTGGTCGCCGCCCTGACCACGGTCTTCTCCCTCACCCTGGGCGTGACCGCGGCGACCGCGCTGGTGCGCAGCGAACTGCCCCTGCGCACCGCGGTCTACGGCCTGGTCCTCGCCCCGCTGGTGATTCCCCAAGTCGTCATCGCGCTGGGCCTGTTCCTGCTCTTCGAGCCCGCCTCGATGCTCGGCAGCCCGATCGCCATCGCCCTCGGACACACCGTGCTGGCCTCACCCATCGCCGTGATGATCCTCATGGCCACACTGAAGGGCATCGACGAACGGCTGGAGGACGCCGCGGCCAGCATGGGCGCCGGCCGGCTCACCGTCGCCCGGCGCATCACCTTCCCGCTGGCCATGCCCGGACTGGTCGCCGCCGCCGTCTTCTCCTTCATCACCAGCTTCGACGAGTTCTTCATCTCCCAGTTCCTGTCCTCCGTGGACACCGTGACCCTGCCGGTCCAGGTGTTCAACGTCCTCCAGTACGACGTCGACCCGTCCGTGACGGCCGTCAGCGCGCTCCTCATCGCGGTCGCCGTCGTGGCCCTCGCACTGGTCGGCGTGGTGCGCCGGCTCGGCGGCTCCGGCAGGCAGGACGGTCTGCTGCCGACGGAGACCACCGTGGGCCTACCCGCCGGAAACGAGACCTGATGACCACCAGTACCACCCGCACCTCGTCAGGCGAGCTGTCGGCCTCCGCGTCCCGACACCTGCTGCTGAACATGACCCCCAACGGATCGGTCGGCACCGACGGCGACAACCTCTTCGTCGTACAGCGCGGCGAGGGCCCCTACGTCGACGACGCGGACGGCAGACGCTACATCGACGGCCTCTCCGGCCTGTACTGCTGCCAGCTCGGCTACTCCTACGCGGCCGAGTTCGCAGAGGCCGCCGACCGGCAGCTGCGCGAACTGTGCTTCAGCCCGCTCTGGTCCTCCTCCGCCCACCCGACGGCCATCGAACTCGCCGAACGGCTGTCCCGGATCGCGCCCGTCGACATCGAGCACACCTTCTTCTCCGGCGGCGGCGCCGAAGCCGTCGAGACCGCCTGGAAGATCGCCCGCAAGTACCACGCCCTGCGCGGCGACACGGGCCGCACCAAGGCGATCTCCCGACGCGGCGCCTACCACGGACTGACCGTCGGCACCCTGTCGTTCACCGACGACCCCGGCCTCAAGGAGCCCTACGGCCCGCCCGCGATCGAGACCCGGTTCGTGTCCCACACCAACCGCTTCGGACTACCGGGGGAGTTGGCGGACGACACCGCCTTCACCGCCCGTCTGCTGCGCGAGCTGGAGGACGCGATACTCGCCGAGGGCCCGGAGACGATCGCCATGCTGATCGCCGAGCCGGTGCAGAACCGAGGCGGTTGCATCACCCCGCCCGAGGGCTACTGGCCCGGCCTCAGGACCCTCGCCGACCGCTACGGCTTCTTGCTCGTCGCCGACGAGGTGATCACCGCGTTCGGCCGGCTCGGCGAGTGGTTCGGCGGCGACCGTTACGGCGCCCGCCCCGACATGGTCACCGTCGCCAAGGGCATCACCGCCGGCTACGCCCCCATGGGTGCCACCCTGGTCGGCACCAAGGTCACCGAGGTCCTCAACCGCCCCGGCGCGGTCCTCAACCACGGCTACACCTTCGGCGGACACCCGCTGAGCGCGGCGATCGCCCTGCGCAGCCTCGACATCATGGAACGCGACGGGATCCTGGACAGCGTCCGCGCCCTCCAGGACCACCTCGCCACCCGCATGACGTCCCTCGCGACCCTGCCCATCGTCGGCGACGTCCGCGGCGCCGGCTTCTTCTACGCCTGCGAACTCGTCGGCGACCTCGACGACGGCGGCTTCAGCGACACCGCCCGCGCCGCACTCGTCGCCGACCTCATCCCGCGCCGACTGCGCGAGGCCGGCCTCCTGGCCCGCGTCTACAACCGCGCCGCCCCGCTGGTCCAGATCGCGCCCCCGCTGATCAGCGACCGCGGGCTCCTCGACCGTATCGCCGACATCATCGCGGACACCCTCGACGAAGCGTCCGCCCGCCTGTGACCCCCGCCTCCGAAAGGCAGCACCTCATGTACTCCATCGGTCCGCTGACCGTCGCCCCCGGCGAGCGCGCCCAGGGCCTGATCCCGGTCGGCACCAGCACCTACGGCGTGGAACTCGGCATCCCGCTCATCGTCGTCAACGGCACCGAGCCCGGCCCGGTGCTGTGCGTGGACGCGGGCGTGCACGGCGACGAGTACGACGGCCAGGAGGCCGTCCGCCGCGTCCTCGCCGAGACCGACCCCGCCACCCTGCGCGGCACGCTCGTGGGCATCCCCTGCATGAACACCCCGGCCTTCGAGGCCGCCGCCCGCAGCAGCGGCCTCGACCACCTCAACCTCAACCGCATCTTCCCCGGTGACGCCGACGGTTCGTACTCGCTGCGCCTGGCCGCCACTTTCGTCGAGCAGGTCGTGCCCGCCATCGACGCCCTCGTCGACCTGCACACCGGCGGCACCTTCGGCGAGATCGCCCCGCTGGTCATCGTCCAGGGCGGCTACGAGGACCTGGCCACCGACATCGGCCTGGCCGCCGGACACCGACTCGTCTGGAAGGGCGGCAAGTGGGGCGGCACGGTCCGTCATCCCACCCTCGCCGCGGGCAAGCCCGCCATCACCATCGAGGCGGGCGGCGGCACCTACCGGGAGTCGACTGTCGAGCTGCACATCAACTCCGTCCGCAACATCATGCGCCAGCTCGGTATGACCGACGGTGAGCCGGAACTGCGCGAGACCTATACGGCGGTCACCGGAACCTTCGCCCGCTCAGCGGCCGGCGGCTTCTTCGTCGGCCACGCCGACCCGGGGGAGAGCTGCAAGGAAGGCGATCTGATCGCCCACGTCGTGGACCACTACGGCAACACGCTGGAGGAGGTCCGCGCCCCGCAGGACGGCATCGTGCTCTGGGTACGCCGGATCCGCACGGTCCACCCCGGCGACGAGGTCGTCATCTTCGGCACAGTGGAAGGGGAGATCCGGCGATGAGTGACGACACCCGGCTGCTGGTCGTCGACGGCAAGCAGATCCCCGCGGCGGACGACCGCACCTTCACGGTCCTCGACCCGTCGAACGGGACACCCATCGCCGAAGTGGCCCTGGCGGGCCCGGCCGACGTGGACCAGGCGGTGGCCGCGGCCCGTGCGGCCTTCACGGCGCCCGAGTGGGCCCGGATGCGCTCCGCCGACCGGGGCCGCCTGCTGAACCGCATCGCCGCGGCGATCCGCTCGGACGGTGACCGGCTGGCCCGGCTGGAGAGCCGGGACGTGGGCAAGCCGCTCGCCCAGGCGAAGGCCGATGTCGAGGCCGCCGCCCGCTACTTCGAGTTCTACGCGGGCCTGGTCGACAAACTCGGCGGCTCCACCATCCCGCTCGGCCCCGGCCTGATCGACTACACGGTCCGCGAGCCGATCGGGGTCTCCGGACAGATCATTCCCTTCAACTACCCGCTCCAGAACACCGCGAGGGGCTCGGCCCCGGCGCTGGCCGCAGGCTGCACCGTCGTCCTCAAGCCGTCGCCCGAGGCGCCCCTCACCCCACTGGAGATCGGCCGCATCGCCCTCGAATGCGGCCTCCCGCCAGGGGTGTTGAACGTCCTCCCCGGCGACGGCGAGACCGGCGCCGCCCTCGCCGGACACCCGGACATCGACCAGGTCACGTTCACCGGCTCGGTGCCGACCGGCATCAAGGTCGCGCAGGCGGCGGCGGCCAACGTGGTGCCCGCGGTCGTGGAGTTGGGCGGCAAGTCACCCGTCATCGTCTTCGCCGACGCGGACTTCGACCTTGCCCTGGGCGCGGTCGCGGGCTCCGCCTTCGGCAACGCCGGACAGACCTGCTCGGCCGGCACCCGGATCCTGCTGCAACGCGGCGCCGAGGAGTTCCTCGACAAGCTGGTCGCCCACGCCGCCTCGCTACGGCTGGGCCCCGGCCTTGACGACCCCGACATCGGACCCCTGGTGGCGGCCCGCCAACGCGACCGCGTCCAGGGCTACTTGGACCTGGCCCGACAGGAGGGCGCCGACGTGCGCACCGGCGGCGGCGCCCCTGCCGACCCCGCGCTCGCCGACGGCTACTACATCGAGCCGACCGTCCTCACCGGCCTCACGAACCAGGCCCGCTGCGCCCGCGAGGAGATCTTCGGACCCGTCGTCACCGTCATCGACTTCGACGACGCCGAGGAAGCCCTCGCCATCGCCAACGACACCCCCTACGGCCTCGCCTCGTACGTCTGGACCCGCGACATCGACAAGGCGCTGCGCATGGCCGAAGGCATCAGGGCGGGCCAGGTCTACGTCAACGCCACCGGCGTCGGCACCGGCATCGAGCTGCCCTTCGGCGGCTACAAGCACAGCGGCTGGGGCCGGGAGAAGGGCCTGGAGGCGCTGGCGAGCTACACGCAGACCAAGAACGTCTGCATCGGTTTCGGGAACGGGTCATGAGGTACCGCACGCTGGGCGAGCGCGGGCCGACCGTCTCGGTGGTCGGCCTCGGCGGCAACAACTTCGGCTCCCGGCTCGACGAGGACGGCACGACAGCGGTCGTCCACGCGGCGCTCCACGCCGGCATCACCCTGTTCGACACGGCCGACATGTACGGCGGCGCCGGCGACCGGGGCGGCACACGTGGCGACGGCGAACGGCTCCTCGGCGCCGCCCTCAAAGGGCACCGCGACGACATCGTCCTCGCCACCAAGTTCGGCATGGAGATGACCCCCGGCGGGGAGCCCGCCCGGCACGGCCCACGCGGCTCCCGCCCCTACATCCGGTACGCCGTCGAAGCCTCCCTGCGCCGCCTGGGCACCGACCGGATCGACCTGTACCAGTACCACGAGCCCGACGGCGTCACCCCGCTCGACGACACGATCGCAGCCCTGCACGAGCTCGTGGACGAGGGCAAGATCCGCCACCTCGGCTGCTCCAACCTCCCCGCCGCGCAGCTCACCGACGCCTTCGTCAGCACCCAGGCCCGCTACCACCTCCTCGACCGCGGCGCCGAGACCGATCTGATCCCCGCCTGCCTGCGCACCGGCGTCGGCCTGCTGCCGTACTACCCGCTGGCCAACGGCCTGCTCAGCGGCAAGTACCGGCGCGGCGAACAGCCCCCGCCCGGCAGCCGCCTGTCCTGGCGACAGGGCTGGCTCACCGACGCCGCCCTCGACCGCGTCGAGGCACTCACCGCGTACGGCACCGCACGCGGACTGCCCCTGCTCCAGGTGGCCGTAGGCGGCCTCGCCGCCCTGCCGGCAGTCGGCTCGGTCATCTGCGGCGCGATGACCCCCGGCCAGGTCACCGCCAACGCGGCGGCGGCCGACTGGATCCCCGACGCGACCGACCTCGCGGCAATCGACGAGATCGTGCGCCCAGGCGAACAAGTCGTCTGACCCACGGAGTTCGACCCCCGAACCCCGCCCCCCTCCTCAACTCCCCTGAAAAGAGGCTGAACTTCATGCGAGAGATCGTCACCTTCGACGCCTACGGCACCCTGGTCGACTTCCAGCTCGGCCCGACCACCCTCAAGGTCCTGGCCGACCGGCTCGACCTGGACGGCCTGGACGTCGACGAGTTCCTCGACGACTTCCGCGTCATCCGCTTCCAGGCCGTCCTGGAGCCCTACCGCCCGTACCACGAAGTCCTGCACTCCAGCCTGGAGATGGCGATGCGCCTGCACGGCCTGGAGTACCGCGCGTCCGACGGCGACGCCCTCGTCGAGGCCGTACCGACCTTCGGCCCCTTCCCCGAAGTCCAGGACGCCCTGCGCGCGTTGAAGACCCGCTACGAGATCGCCATCATTTCCAACACCGACGACGAACTCATCGCGCGGAACATCGCCAACATCGGCGTCGAGTTCGACCACGTCATCACCGCCCAGCAGGCGAAGGCGTACAAGCCGGACCGCGAGACCTTCGAGCACGCCTACCGGACCATCGGCGTCGACCCGTCCCAGGTCATCCACACCGCCCAGGGCTGGGAGTACGACCTGATCCCCACCCGTGACCTCGGCCTGAGGCGCCGTGTGTGGATCAACCGCTACGGTCGCCTCGGCAGCACCGCCTACCAGCCGTACGACGAACTGCCCGACCTGTCCGGGCTGCCCGCCCTCCTCGGCTGCTGAACAGGAGCCCCGCCATGAAGCAGATCCCCTACTGGCTGGACACCGCCCCGCCCCTGCCCGACCGTTCGGGCAAGGACCTGCCCGAGTCGGCCGACGTGGTCGTCATCGGCGGCGGTCTGACCGGCCTGTCGACCGCCTACCACGCAGCCGGCAAGGGCGCCGACGTCGTCCTCGTCGAGAAGGACAAGATCGGCTCCGGCGCCTCAGGGCGCAACGGCAGCATGTGTACCCAGGGCATCACCATCGGCGTGGGCGAGGCCCGCAGGCGCTACGGACAGGAACGCGCCCGCGAGCTGTACGACGCGTTCCGCGAGGCCGTCGACGTGGTCGAGGAGTTGACGCAGAAGGAGCAGATCGACTGCGACTTCAAGCGCTCCGGCCGGCTCGGAGTGGCGTACAAACCACAGCACTTCGAGTCGATGAAGGCCACCCAGCGCGATCTGGCCGAGAACTTCGGCCACGAGACCACACTGCTCTCCCCGAGCGATCTCAGGTCGGAGCTGGCCTCGGACCACTACCACGGCGCGCTGCTCGACCCGCTCAGTGCGGGACTGCACGTCGGCAAGTACGTCCACGGCCTCGCCGAGGCCGCCGAACGCGCCGGCGCGCGGATCCACGAACGCAACGCGGCCACCGGCCTCACCCGCCTGCCGGGCGGCGGCTTCCTGGTGGAGACCCTGCACGGCACCATCCGCGCCAAGCAGGTCATGGCCGCCACCGACGCCTACACGGACAAGGCGATGCCCTGGTTCCGCAAGCGGCTGATCAACGTCGGCAGCTTCGTCGTCGTCACCGAACCGCTCGGCGAGGAGCGCGCCCGCCAACTCATCCCGAACGCCCGCCTGGTGGTCGACTCCAAGAACATCGGCCACTACGTCCGTCTCACCCCGGACCACCGCCTCGCCTTCGGCGGCCGGGCCCGCTTCGCGCCTTCCAACCCGGCCTCCGACATCAAGAGCGGCGACGTCCTGAAGCGGGAACTGACCGAGATCTTCCCGCAGTTGGCCGACGTCCGGATCGACTACGTGTGGGGCGGCAACGTCGGGTTCTCGTGGGACCGCATGCCGCACGCGGGCGAGGAGAACGGCCTGTACTACTCCATGGGTTACTGCGGTCACGGCGTCCAGATGGCCACCTACATGGGCCGGGCGATCGCCGAGGTCATGGACGGCCACCCGGAGGCCAACCCCCTGCGCGGCCTCGGCTTCCCGAAGGTCCCCGTCCCCTTCTACAACGGCACCGCCTGGTTCCTGCCCTTCGGCGGCGCCTACTACAAGGCCAAGGACCGGCTGCGCTGAGCTTGTCCTGCCGTTGCGACACGGGTTCGCACCCCACACGTCGCGTCACCCCTGCCAACTCCGACCGGAGCGTGGGGCGCCTCGGGGCGCGATCTACGTGGTTCCACCGATGACACACGGGTATGACCTTCCAGACTTGTGGCACCTGCCCGGAGCGGGCGGTCATGTGTCGGCCGAGCGCCATCAGGAAGGAGTCTCGAATTGACCTGGTTCCTGCCTCTGATCGGGCTGTGGGCTGTATGCGTGGCGCTGGCTACAGGATGGGCGCTGGTGATGCGGATACATGCCGGGTTCGTGCGGCCCCGTCTGAAGGTCACCACCGGCGTGGTGATCAAGCAACGTTTCGTCCACGAGGGTGAAACCAGCGACGAGGGTTACGTGCCGACACTCGAATTCACCATCGAGACCGGCCGGTTGGTGCGTGCCAAGGCGAAGGGGAAACCGAAGAGCTTTCCACCGGAGGAGGGGAAGGGGATGCCCGTGCTCTATCGGCGGGACCGCCCCGACAAGTGGTGTTACCTCGGCACCTTGGCCGACTACGAGCAGGAAGCGGTCGTCGGTGTCTGGGAAATGTGCCTGGGCATGGCCCTGGTCGGCGGCTTGTTCCTTGGACTGGTTGCCCTGATGGGGTTCCTGTGGGGGTAGGGGCGGCCGGTTCCGGGCCTCCGACGGGACCACAACCAGGGCCCACCAGGGCGAGCGACCGCCATAGGAGCCGAACGACAACCTGAGCGCTCGCAACGGCTCTGTCAGTCCTCGTCCCCGAACGGCAGTGAGTCGAGGTCCCCGGTGAAGTCCCCCGCGGTCGGGAACATCAACTCCAAGGCGTCGTCGGGGAGTTCCTGCCGGGCTCCGGGAGCGCCCAGTGCCTGTTCCGTCCAGATGCACTTGCCCGTCGGCGTGTAGCGCGTGCCCCAGCGCTGGGAGAGGGCGGTGACCAGTTGCAGACCGCGACCGCCCTCGTCGGTCTCCGTGGCGCGGCGGATACGGGGCATCGTCAGGCTGCCGTCGAAGACCTCGCAGATCAGCTCGGCGCCGTGCAGGAGGCGCAGGCTGACCGGGCCCTTGGCATGGCGTACGACGTTGCCGACCAGCTCGCTGGCCAGGAGTTCCGTGGTCGGGGTCAGGTCCTCCAGGCCCCAGGTGCGCAGCTGCTCCCGGACGTGGCGGCGGGCCTGGCCTGCCGCCCGTGGATCCTCCGGGAGCGGCCAGGAGGCGATCTTGTCGCTGGTCAGGGCGTGGAGCCGGGCGACGAGGAGGGCGGCGTCGTCGGCCGTCGAGTGCTCGGCGGGGAGCAGGCCCGCCGTGAGGGTGTCGCAGAGCTGCTCCAGGTCCGCCTCCCCGCCGGACTCGGTGCGGTGCGCCGTACGCAGGAGGCGGGCCAGGTCCGCCATGCCCTCGTCCATCTCGCGCTTCGACGACTCCACCAGGCCGTCGGTGTAGAGGACGAGGAGACTTCCCTCCGGCACCTTCAACTCGACTGTCTCGAACGGCGGTTCCGCCGCGCCGAGGGGCGGGTCGGCCGACAGTTCCGGGAAGTGCACGGTGCCGTCCGGGTGGACCACGGCCGGCGGCGGATGACCGGCCCCGGCGATGGAACAGATCTGGGTCGTCGAGTCGTAGAGCGCGTACAGACACGTCACGTACGACTCCTCGCCCATACCGGCGACGAGTTCGTTGAGGTGGCTCATGATCTCGTCGGGCGGCAGCTCAAGGTCGGCGAGGGTGTGCAGCGCGGTGCGCAGACGGCCCATCGTCGCCGCCTCCGGGAGGCCGTGGCCCATGACGTCGCCCACCACCAGGGCCACCTGGCCGCCGGAGAGCGGGATGATGTCGTACCAGTCGCCGCCCACGTCCATGCCCTGTCCCGCGGGCAGGTAACGGGCGGCCGCGGTGCACGCCGGCAGGTCGGGCAGGGCCCGGGGGAGCAGGCTCCGCTGGAGTTCGCGGGAACGGGTGTGCTCGGCGTCGTAGAGGCGGGCTCGTTCCAGGGCCTGGGCGACGAGGGCGCTGATCGTGGTCAGCAGGGTGCGTTCCTCGTCGGTGAGCCGGCGGGCGCTGTCGAAAGCGACGACGCAGACGCCGAAGGTGTGGCCGGAGGCGGTCAGTGGCAGGAACGCCCATGCCTGTTTGCCGGCCCGGGCCGGTCTGGCGGCCAGGTGGGGGTAGTGGGCGGCGTACTCCTCGACCGAGGAGAGGAACAGCGGCAGACCGGACGCGATCACGTCCCAGGACGGCTCACCGGGCTTTCGGATGTGGCCGTCGACGGTGGTCAGGAAGTCGTCCGGGTAGCCGTCCGCGCCCACGGTGTGCAGCCGGTCGCCCTCGACGGCCTGCACCAGGAGTCCGGCGGCGGCGAACGGCGGCAGCACCCGGCGGGCGACCGCTGCCACCACGTCCTGCGAGGTCGTCGCCTTGGCGAGGGCGGCCGTCAACTCGCCCATCCGGACCGCGCGTCGGGCCACCGCCAGCTCGGACGCCCGGCGCTCCTCCTCGTGCTGCCGTTTCTCGGTCACGTCGGTGAGGTAGAGGGTGACTCCGTCGGGACCCGGGACCAGTCGCAGGTGGTGGCGGCGGCCGGTGCCCTCCAACTGGGCGTCGAAGCCGACGGGCGTCTCTTCGGCCGCGGCCTTCCGGCAGCGTTCCTCCAGGCCGGGGACGTTCCGTACCGTGGGCAGCTCCCACAGCAGGCGCCCGAACAGCTCCTCCTCGGAGAGGCCCAGGGTGCGCTCCGCCTCCAGGTTGGCGAAGGTGATCCGCCACTCGTCGTCCACCGCGAGGAAGCCGTCGCTCATGTGGCGCAGGGCCCGGCTGAGCGCGTCCCGGGCGGAGCGGGACTCGTTGCTCTCCCAGCCCACGCCGATCATCCGGTGGGGTTCGCCGTGCTCGTCGTAGGTCGCCCGTCCGCGGGCCTGGGTCCAGCCGTACGTGCCGTCCAGGCGTCGCACCCGGTACTCGGCCTCGTACACGCCGTGGTCGCGGATCGCCCGTCCGGCCGCGTCCAGCGTGGGCGCCAGGTCGTCGGGGTGGACGATCCGCATCCAGTTCTCGATCTTGCCCGTGTAGTCCTCAGGTCTGGTGCCGTACAGCTCCAGGGCCGCCTCGTCCCAGATCAGGTCGCCGGTGCGGATGTTCCAGTCCCACGAACCGACACTGACCTCTTTCAGCGCCTGCCGCAGCCGGTCACGGTCGCCGCCCGGCTCCGTCTGGGAGGGGCCGGAGGGCGGCGGCGCCTGGCTCATGCGCTCCTCGGTCCAGGCGACCAGATCCCTCAGGAAGTCCCACTGCCGAGGGGTGGGCTCGCCCTGCTCGCCCATCAGGACCGTGAGCGCGCCGATGCTGCGGTCCCCGCCGGACACCGGTACGGCGGCCAGACCGGTGCCCGGCCAGGCGAGCTCCTGACCCGCGGCGGTGGGCTGTACCGGCACCCACACACCACTGCCCTGGTGCAGGGCCCTGGCCGGGGCTGTCGGGCCCTCCTGGTCGATGATCTCCCACGGGCGGGTGAGGGCGGGCGGCAGCCCGGCCGACGACACCAGCCGCAGCGCGGACATCGGCCCGCGCAGGTGAATCGCTCCACCGAGAGCGCCCAGCTCGCCCACCGCGTGCTGCAGTGCCAGCCGGAAGACCTCGCTCTCGGTGACGCCGGGGTCCACGGTGCCGAGCAGAGCCAGACGTGCGTTCATACCGTAAATTTTACCGTTCCCGCCTCACATAACACGGTGCTGCGCAGGACTCTCACCTTTGACTCCGGCTCTCGCACACGGCTCTCAACAGGCAGCGTTCCAGACCGAGTTGCCTCGGAACTCCACCCGCGTTCGCTCGGGTGACAATACTCGGCATCCGGGGGAACGGGGCGTCGTGAACGGGGTATGGAACCCCTTGATCATGTCCGGACGTTGTCACCCCGTCAGGCTCACCCCGCGCACCCGTCAACGAGGAGCGGCATGGACATCGGCGTATTCATCCCCATCGGCAACAACGGCTGGCTCATATCGAAGAGTTCACCCCAGTACCTGCCGAGCTTCGAGCTGAACAAGGCCATCGTGCAGAAGGCCGAGGAGCACGGACTCGACTTCGCGCTGTCGATGATCAAGCTCAAGGGATTCGGCGGCGAGACCGAGTTCTGGGACCACAACCTGGAGTCGTTCACGCTGATGGCGGGCCTGGCCGCCGTGACAGAGCGGATCAAGCTGTACGCCTCCACCCCGATCCTCGTCCTGCCCCCGGCGATCGTCGCGCGCATGGCCACGACGATCGACTCGATCGCCCCCGGCCGCTTCGGCATCAACATCGTCACCGGCTGGGCACCCGGCGAGTACTCCCAGATGGACCTGTGGCCCGGCGACGAACACTTCGGCAACCGCTATGCGCGAGCGGCCGAGTACGTCACCGTGATGAAGGAGCTGTGGAGCGAGGGCGTCAGCAACTTCAAGGGTGATTTCTACGAGATGGACGACTGCGTGCTGTCGCCGCGCCCGGCGGACGGGCACATCGACATCGTCGCGGCCGGGCAGAGCCCCACGGGCATCCGGTTCGCCGCCGAGCACGCTGAGTACAACTTCATCCTGGGCAGCGGAGTCAACACCCCGCTCGCGCTGTCGGACACCACGGCCTCGCTCGTGGACGCGGCGGAGGTGACGGGCCGTGACGTCGGCGCGCTCTCCCTCTTCATGATCATCGCTGACGAGACCGACGAGGCCGCCCGGGCGAAGTGGCAGGACTACCACGACAACGCCGACCACGCGGCGCTGGCGTACATGGCCGGCGAGTCCGCCACGGACACCACCGCCGACGACACCTCCACCGCCCGGACCATCGTGCTGCCCGAGGGCGCGGTGAACTTCAACATGGGCACGCTGGTTGGCTCGTACGAGACCGTCGCGAAGATGCTCGACGAGGTCGCCGAGGTCGAGGGCACCAAGGGGATCATGCTCGTCTTCGACGACTTCCTCGAAGGCCTGGAGAACTTCGGTACCCGCATCCAGCCGCTGATGAAGTCGCGGTCGCTGGCCGGGTGACCGTCGCTCCGGACGGTCCGGGCGTGCGGTCGTGACCGCCGGCCGAGGTCCGTGGCGGGTGTTCGCGGCCACCGCCGTGGGTGTGGTGGCCGTGTTCCTCAACATGAGCGGTCTCGCCGTCGCGCTGCCCACGATCACCCGGGAGCTGGGGGCCGACCCCGGGCAGGCCGACTGGATCCTGCTCGGCTACATGCTGGTCACCACCGCCCTGATCCTCGTCTTCGGCCGGGTCGCCGACATCGTCGGCCGCCGCAGCCTGTATCTCGCCGGGCTCGTCGTCTTCACTGTCGGGACCGGGCTCGCGGCGCTCTCCCCGTCGGCGGGGTTCCTGATCGCGTCCCGGGTCGTGCAGGCCGTGGGCGCCGCCGCCGTGATCACCAACAACACGGCCCTGCTGACCGACGTGTTCCCCGCGCACACGTTGGGACGGGCACTCGGCTGGAACGTCACGGTGGCCGCGACGGCCCAGGTCGCCGGGCCGGTCGTCGGCGGCGCGGCGACCGAACTGCTCGGCTGGCGTGGGCTGTTCGTCGTCTGCGTACCGATCGGACTGGTCGCGATCGGCGCATCGGTACTGGCCGTCCCGGCGAGCCGAGAGCGGGTCGGCGGGGTCCGTGAACCGTTCGACCTGCCGGGCGCGCTGCTGTCCACGGCCATGCTGACCGCCCTGGTCCTCACCCTGACACCCGGTGTCACCGCCACCGTCGCCTACTGGCTGCCGTGGGCCTGCGGCGGTGCGACCCTCGCACTGTTCACGGCCTTCGCCGTCGTCCAGACACGGCGCTCGCACCCCCTGGTCGACATGGCGCTGCTGCGCACCCGCGCGATCGCCCTCGTGCTCGGGGCCGTGCTCGCCAACGCGGTCGGCAGCTACGCCGTCGTACTCCTGGCGTCCTTGCACGAGCAGGCGGTCGGCGGAGCCTCGTCCCTGGAGGCGGGGGTGCTGGTGACACCGGTCGCGGCCGGCACGCTGATCACCTCGGCCGCCGCCGGTTCCCTGTTCGACCGCTTCACCCCGCGAGCGCTGACGACAACAGGCATGGCCGTGACGGCATGCGGGCTGCTGGGCTTCTCGCTGACACTCTCGACGACTGCTGTGCCGTTCTGGGCGGTGGCCCCGTTTCTCTTCCTGGTCGGGGCCGGCACCGGGCTGTTCATGACGCCGAGCACGAGCGTGCTGATGCTCGGAGTACCGTCCGACCGGCGCGGGATGGCCAACGGCCTGCGGTCCACCACACAGAACGTGGGCTACCTGCTCAGTACCGCCCTCGCGCTCGCGTTCACGACGACGGGGTTGAGTGAACCGGCCCGCCAGGCCGCGTACGACGGAACACTGAACACCCTGAACGTGCTCGCGTCGGGCGAGCTGGACCGCTTCGTCGCCAACATCCGCGCCACGGGGTTCGTCCTCACGGGCATCGTCGTGGTCGGGGGAGCCATCTGCCTGGCGTTTCCCACGTCGCTGCGGGCGCCTCGTACCGCCGATGCCACCACCGTCAACGCCCCACCGGAGTCCGCCACTTCAGGAAGGACGACGCCATGACCGATTCCGCTCAGGAGGACTACGAGCGCGCCGGGTTCGACGGGCATCTCACCCCCGGCACGTCCCCGGCCCTGATCCTGGTGGACCCCGCCCGCGCCTACGTCGACCCGGAGTGCCCGCTCTACGCCGGAGTCGAACCGGCGGCCGACGCGATGAGGCGCCTTCTGGCCGACGCCCGCCGGGCCGGGATTCCGGTGATCGTCACGCGGGTGCTGCTGCGGGCGGACGGCAGTGACGGCGGCCTCTTCTTACGCAAGGTGCCCGTCCTTCGGGCATTCGCAGAGGGCAGCCCCTTCGGCGATTTCATCGACGGTCTGGCCCCTGCGCCGCACGACCTGACCGTGACGAAGCAGTACCCGAGCGCCTTCTTCGGCACCGCGTTGGCCACCCACCTCACGGCCAACGGCATCGACACCCTGTTCATCGGCGGACTGTCGACGAGCGGCTGCGTCCGGGCCACCGCTCTGGACGCCATGCAGCACGGATTCGTACCGATCGTGGTCGAGGAGGCCGTGGGCGACCGGGACCCGGACATCCACGCGGCGAACCTCTTCGACATCAGGCACAAGATCGGCGAGGTGTGGCCGCTCGGGCGGGTTCAGCAGTACCTCGCGTCTCTCGGCTGACTGGTCGTGTGCGTCGTGTGCACCACCCCGCTCGGGTCACGGACGCACCTCGGGCTGGACTCGGGTCACGGACGCGCCTCGGGTAGGAGAGGTTCGCGGTCGGCTGTGGGCCGGGCCGGTGGTTGCAGTCCGGCCTCGTATCCGGTGGGAAGGACAGTGTCGGGGACCAGCGGCGACGGCTCAATGCGCAGCAGCCCGCCAATCCCGGCGGGCAGCCACCAGTTGTACCTGCCGAACAGTTAGACCATCGCCGGCACCAGCAGTGCCCGTACGACGGTGGCGTCCAGCAGGGTGCCGGCGCCGAGCACGGAGGCGAGGACCTTGATGTCGGTGCCCGGGGCGGACGCCAGTGCGGCGAAGGCCAAGAACAGGATCAGCGCGGCCGACGTGACCAGCCGCCAGGTGCGGCCCAGGCCGTGCTCCACGGCGTACGCGGTGGAACCGGTGCGGTCGTACTCCTCGCGCATCCGGGCCAGGATGAACACCTCGTAGTCCATGGACAGTCCGAACAGGAACGCGAAGATCAGGACCGGCAGCCAGAACGTCGGCGCGCCGGTCGCCGAGATCCCGAACACGGCGTTCGAGCCGTGTCCGTCCTGCCAGGACCAGGTGATCATCCCGAACACCGCGGCCACGCTGACCAGGTTGAGCAGCACCGCCTTGAGCGGCAGCAGCAGGGAGCGGAACGTGCGGACCAGGAGCACGAAGGTGACCAGCGCGATCAGGCCCAGGACGTAGGGGAAGTCGTCGAAGACCGCCCGCTGGTAGTCGAGGACGATGGCGCCCCGGCCGGTCACGCCGACATACCCGGGCAGGTTCCTCGTCGCGTTCCGGACCGAACTCACCACCGCCACACTGGTGTTGTCCACCGTCTCGCGGGTGGGTACGGCGACGATCTCCGTGATGCCGCCCCCACCCGGGCGGGTACCCGACCGCCATCCAGAGGCCGGGTGCCCGCCACGCCGTGGCCGCCATGGTGGACGCGCCGGGTGCTGCACGTCGCCGCGTCGGGGCACCACGCTCGCGTCGGGAGTCAGCACTCGGGTGCGGTTGTCCCTCTGTGGCGCCTCTCGTCATCCGGTGGCCGCGCTCACCGGGTGGGGAGGGCCGTGTCTACTGGTGCGCTGTATAGACGGTCGCGGTCATCGGTGCCGTCACGGGGCCGGTGCCGAGTTGGTCCGTCAACTTCTGGGTGACAGCGGCCTGGAGGGCCTGCGCGTCTTCGCGGGCCTGCACGGCGGCGCTCACCGGTGTGCCGGTGAGGAACCCGGTGGCGAGGGAGGCTGCCGACTCCGCGATGCCTTCCAGCGTGACTTCCTCGGCGGTGGCCAGGGTGAGTCCGGCGGCCGTGAGGTCCGCGGCGACCACGGCCGGATCGGAGTAGCCGTGGGGCACGTCTTTCAGGAACGGGGGTGCTCCGTCGGGCACGCACTGTTCCAGGGCAGTCTGGAAGGCGGCCCCGAATCCGTGCGAGGCCAGCGGGCCCCAGCTGCTGAACAAGAACCGTCCCTGCGGGGCCAGGACCCGGCGCACCTCGGTGTAGGCGGCGGGTCTGTCGGGGAAGAACATCACCCCGAACTGGCACGCAACGAGGTCGAAGGTGTCGTCCTCGAAGGGCAGGTTCTGGGCGTCCGCCTGCCGCCAGTCCGCGCGCGGTTCCCGTGCCGACCCCGCAGTAACCATTGCTTCGTTGAGGTCGGTCGCCACCACCGAGGCCGTGGGCACGGCGGTGAGCAGGGCCGAGGTCAACGCCCCGGTTCCGGCGGCGAGTTCCAGGACGGTGCGGGGTCGTAGCGCTGCCGCCCTGGTGGCCAGGTCGATGGCGAAGGGCTGGAAGAGGACGGGCACCAGGTGGCGTTCGTAGGCCTCGGGCATGGATCGTGTCCACCGCCGGTTCGCATCGTCCGCGCTCATCCGACAGACACTAGCCCCGCGGGAGGTCAGGCTGCGGACCGCCGCAGCTACCGCGGCTTCGTGTCGGCGCTGCCTGCCCGGCCACAGGGGCAGGGCAGGCAGAAGAATCCCGGAGCCACGAGCGCGGACATGGTGCGGTGGCATCGACCGCTCATGTCCCGAATATGAGCAAAGGGGAGTTGTCCCAACGGAGTTCGGCGGACATACGCGAGACGTTCAAGGGCCGGCCGCCCCCTCGGCTGCCCGGGCCGGTGACCGCTCCGGGCAGCCGCACCGCCTTGATCAGGTGGTGAAGCGGTGGGTGCCGGAGCCGACCCGGTAGACCGCGCAGTCGTCCTCCTGGCGCAGGTACGTCCCGTGGGTGTGGGTCACCGCGTCCGGGGTGGACGCGGGGACCCACACCTCGGCGGTCGTGTTGGGCGGCACCGCGCAGGTCAGCGTGAACCGGTCGGACCGCTGCCGCCAACGGGTGGAGACCGGGCCGTAGACCGAGGTGAACGTGGCGCGAGCGGTGGTGACGGCTCCGCCCGGACGGGGGCGGATGACGATCTCGCGGTAGCCGGGCCGACCCGCCGAGATACCGGCGATGTTCGTGTACATCCATTCCCCCACCGAGCCGTAGGCGTAGTGGTTGAAGGAGTTCATGCCCGCGTCCTGGAAGCTGCCGTCGGGCCGGATGGAGTCCCAGCGTTCCCACATCGTGGTGGAGCCCCGGTCGATCTGGTAGCCCCAGCTGGGGAAGGAGCGCTGCTGGAGAAGGCGGTAGGCGACGTCGGTGTGGCCTGTGTCGGTCAGGACGGGCAGCAGTCGGGGAGTGCCGAGGAATCCTGTCGAGAGGTGCCAGTCCTTGGCCTCGATCAGGGCGACGAGACGGTCGGCCGCGGCCTTCCGTGACGCGTCCGGGAGCAGGTTCATCGACAGCGCCAGGACGTAGGCCGTCTGCGTATCGCCCTTGACCCTGCCGTCGGAGGTGACGTAGGCGCTCTGGAAGGCCGTTCGTATCCGTTCGAAGAGATCGAGGTAGGCGGCGGCGTCCTCGGCGAGTTCCCCGGCCATCCGGGCCGCGAGATCGGCACTGTGCGCGAAGTACGCGGTGGCGATGACGTCCTTGGGGGTCTCGTCGTCCACGTTCAGCCAGTCGCCGTATCCCTGCGCCGGGCGCAGCAGTTGGTCGCTGTGCTGCTCCAGGTACGTCAGCCACGCCTGGACCGACGGCCAGGCGTCCCGCAGAACCTGGCGGTCGCCGTACGCCTGGTAGAGGGCCCAGGGGACTGTGACACCCGCGTCGCCCCAGCCGGCCGTGCCGTTGCCGACCGTGCCGACCACCGGCGCCACGTCCGTGAACGCGCCCTCCGCGGTCCGGGAGTCCCGGAGGTCGACGAGCCACTTGGACAGGAAACGGGCCGACTCCATCGTGTACGCGGCCGTGGGCGCGAAGACGTTGATGTCTCCCGTCCATCCCAGGCGCTCGTCGCGTGCGGGTGTATCGGTCGGAACGGAGAGGAAGTTGCCGCGCTGGCCCCAAGTGATGTTGTGGTGCAGCTGGTTGAGCATCGGTACGTCGGTCTCGAAGTCGAGGGTGAAGGGGGCGGACGTGTGCATGACGCGGCCGGTGACGGCCTTCGCCGAGGGGGTGCCGGGGAATCCGGTCACCTCGACGTACCGGAGACCGTGGAAGGTGAAGCGGGGCTCGTAGACTTCCTCCTTCCCGCCGCCCTTGAGGGTGTACGTGTCGGTCGCCGCCGCGGTCCGCAGGTTCGCGGTGTAGACGGTGCCGTCGGGGTTGAGCACCTCGGCGTGTCTGAGCCGGACGGTCGTCCCCGCGTCGCCCGACACCCGTAGCCGCACAGAGCCGACCATGTTCTGGCCCAGGTCCAATACGTAGACGCCGGGTTGGGGTTGGGTGATCTTCTTCGGCGTCAGCTCCCGCTCCACCCGCACCGGGCCGTCCACCTGCGCGACGATCAGGTCGGGACCGATGTCGCCGACGTCACCCATGCCTCGTACGCCGAGCCAGGCCGTGTCGTCGAAGCCGGGTGAGGCCCAGCCCGGGGTCTCCTTGCGCGCGTCGTACGTCTCACCGTTCAGCAGGTCGGCGGCGACGATCGGCCCGGATGCGGCCCGCCAGTCGGTGCCCGACGTGATGCGCTCGCTCGTCCCGTCCGTGTACTCCACCTCCAACTGCGCGAGAAGCGCCGGGACTTGGCCGTACTGTCCGGGTCCGAACATGCCCACGTTGCCTGAGTACCAGCCGGGGGCCAGGTACGCCCCGATGGCGTTGGCGCCGGGGCGCAGGAGCGTGGTGACGTCGTACGTCTGGTACTGGACGCGGGTGCGGTAGTCCGTCCAGCCGGGAGCGAGCTGGTCGCGGCCCACCCGGCTGCCGTTGAGGTGGGCCTCGTACAGGCCGAGCGCGGTGGTGTAGAGGCGGGCGCGTGCCACCTTCCGGTGCCGGAGCGGGAATTCGTGCCGCAGTTGGGTGACCGCGTACGACACCGGGACGACGCGCCCCCACGGTCCGCCGCCCCAGGCCGCCGCCACCCGGACTGCCGGCCAGCCCCCGTCGTCGAACTCCAACTCCCGCCATCCGCCGGGAGGTTCCTGATCCATGGCCTTCCAGGAGCCGTCGGTGAACACCTTCTGCTCACCGGACGCGGTACGGACGACGAGGACGGCGATGAGCCCCGCCGGGCCCTCGGTCGCGTTGGTGGCGGCGACGGCGATAACGTTGTCACCGGCCCGCACGCGGTCCAGTACGTCGATCACCGCCGGGCGTTTCCAGTCCTCGTTGTCCGTGTCGAGATCGGTGTGGGCCACCTCGACTCCGTTCACGGAGACGGCGTACACGTTGTCGGCGGTGATGGCGAGCGTCGCCGCCGTGATTCCGTCGGGCAGTTGGGCGGTTTGACGGAACCAACGGGTGGCCGCCGGAACACTGCTCGTCGGATCACCCTCGGGGAACCAGATCCAGGAACCGCCCTCGAAGGACGGCGCGTCCACGAGGCCCACCGGTGCGGAGATCCAGTCGGCGCTCCACTGCCCGGCATTCATCAGCCCGGTCTCCCACCACGAGGGCGCGCTCCAGCCGGAGGCCTGTCCGTCGGCGTCCCACACGCGTACGGACCAGTGGTAGCGCGTCCTGGGTTTGAGTCCAGGACCTCCGTAGGACACGAGGACCGACTCGCCGGACGTGACCTTCCCGCTGTCCCAGACGTCCGGGCGGGACAGGCCCGACGCGGTGGTGGCGACGCGGATCTGATAGGCGCTCTGCCGCATACCCACCCCGTCGGAGGCCAACGGCCAGCTCAGCCGTGGGCGTTGCGCGTCTATCCCCAGCGGGTGCTGGACGTACTCCACGGTCGGCGCCGTGACGCGCAGTCCGTCGCGCTGCGTCTGTGTCTCTGCCTGCGCCTGTCTGGATGCCGGCGCGGCCATCGCCGGCACGCTGTCCACGGTCGCTGCCGCGACCGTGGCGACCGCGCCCGCGATCATGTTCCTCCTGCTGATCACTACGACTCCTCACTCGCACGGAATGGATGAATCGATTCAGATTTGAGAGGCGTGGGTAACGTAGAGCCTGGTGAGGCCGGGGTCAATCGTCGTGCAATTGTTTTCGCTACACGGCTACTTCGCGATCGCTGAGGGCGGAGCCGGTGCCCGATGTTGATGCGGTGGCATTGAACGGTTTCAATCGGAGCCTGCGAGCCCTTGGGCCGAGCAAGGCTCGACACGTCGTGATCAGGGCTGCGTGGCGGCGTACTCGGCCGAGGTGAGGAACAGAGGTCGGGCGGCCTCAACCGGGCCACTTGTGCCCGCCGTGTACCCGATCTTCGAGTGCTCAGCGGGACGGAACGCCTCCGTGGGGCGGGTGCTGTCGTGTCGGCGCTTCCACCGCTTGAGCCGACGACTCCGGAAGGGCACTCGGGATCCGGCGGCCGGCACTCTGGTACGCCCTGTCGGCCCAGGACTTGAGCCACCGGCTACGTCCTCGCGGTGGCCCGCACCCACGAAGTCACCACCCATGCAGGGATGTTCCGCGCGGACGTCCTGGCCTATAAGCTCCCCAAGCGCGCCCGGCAGAAGCTGTCCGCCGGAAACGGAGTCAAAGGGCAGCGCTTCCACGACTGGGTCCACATCGCACTGCACGGTCCCAGGGCCGGTCACCGTCACCCGCTGATCCGCCGCAACCGGTCCACTGGCGAACTCGCCTACTACCGCTGCTACACGTCTCCCGCTGGGTCACCCTGGCCATGCGCGGCCACGCCTTCCTGGCCGTCGTCCGCACCGACGAACACACCCACCGTCCCACCCCGGACATGTTGATCCCGCTCACCTGCAACGAGATCGCCCGCCTGTTCATCACCCTCGTCGCCGAACGCATCCACGGCACGGCCCACCGGCTGAGCTGGTCCCACTGGGGTTCACTGCTCCTGGCGAGGTGTCGGCGCCATCGCGGTCGTCATGCGAACCCCTCTGTGGGCCTCGGCGGGCCCCGAATGTCCTGGCCACGCCGGGAGTTGCCTTAACGGAGCTTGACGGACACCCGGGCGGGCGACGTCCTGCGCCAGGGCTTCGCCTTCGGCGGCATCCAGGTCGTCGTGAGCGTGTGCGCGAACCTGGTCATCATCATGGCCGCGGGTCCCTGTAGGAGTTTCTCGCCGCGCGCCCCGCCTGCTTGCGGATACAGCGGTACGTCACGGGATCCGCTCACGGCGTCCAGGCCCTGCTGCTGGCGATGGACCAGTCGCACCCGGGTGGCTCGGCCTGAGGGCATGTGACGCGGGCCGGGCGCCGAAACCCGAGGTCGATGACGAACCGTCAACACCTTCTGCAAGGCACAGGCGTGAAGAAGGGCGCCGGGGCGGCCGCAACAGGTACGCGCACCTCCGAACCACCCGCGCACGCCCTCCTGTTCGAGGTCGAGCACTGATGAGCTCGTCATCCGTACAACGAGGGGGAAGAGGCCATGCGCCATCGTCTTACGCAACGGCTCGCCGTACTGTGCGCGTCGGCCGCGCTGCTCATCGGGTCAGGTCTGGCAACCGGAACGGCAGCTCACGCGTCAGCCTCAACGCTCACTGGATGCAGGCATCCGTACGTCTGTGTGTACGACGACTACCAGACCAAGGTCAGCGACTACAAAGACGTCACACGCTACTGGCAGACCTTCAGCCGCGCCGACGTCACCTACGCCTACAACGCCCGGCACGACGGCGTCGCGTACTTCCTCTACAGCAGCGGGTACACCAGCTGCGTCGAACCGGGACGCCAGGCCCGTCTGAGCATCCGGGGCTACGGCAACGTGACCGGTATCCGCATTGGCCTCAGCTCACACTGCTACGCCTGACCCGCAGGTGATCGTCACGGCAGGTTCCCCTCTCTCCGCGACCGTCAAGCCCACGGTCAGGAGGCGAGCGGACCCTGCATCACAAGGGCGAGGCCCTCTTCGGCGTCGTCGTTCAGGGCGTTGGTGAAAGCCTTGTCGTAGGCGTCGTCCCCGACCGACTTGCGGGCTTGCGACTCCCATTGGTCGCGGACCTCGGAGAGTTCGGGTGTGCCGTGGTTCGGGTGGCCGAGCATGCGCCAGAAGGTGTTACCGGTGCCGGAGGTGCGCGCGGCCGCGATGCCGTTGCCCTGGACCGCGTTCGCCCCGGTGAGGAGGTCGAGCGCGAGGGCGATGCCGAGATTGTCGTTGAGGTTGTGCTTGCTGGCGAGCATGGCCCGGGCATGGAGCTCGGCGTCGTGCGCGCGGCCCTGAAGGAGGTCTATGAAGGCGAGTTGGTGGAACGCGTACGACCGGGCCCAGTGCTCGCCGTACCGGACGCTGAGCCGGCGCAGGGCGATGGCCGCTTCGTAGGCCTCGGCCAGCCGGCCCAGCGCGGAGTGGGCGAAGGTCCGGATCACCATGCAGCAGAGCTGCGGCGCGCCCGACGGCGGCGACGTGCCGTGGCTGATCAGCGCGTGGTCGCACACGTCGTACGCGGCCTCGGGACGGCCGGCCATGAGGTGGGTGAGGCCGAGGGTGTGGGCGGCGAAGAGCTCGGACTGCGGGGTGCCGTCCTCGCGCGCCGCCTCGGTGCATTCCTCCCCGATGCGCAGGGCGGTCCGGTGGTCGCCCTGGAGGGTGAGCGTGATCCCCAGGGCCCAGAGCGCGCGGGTGCGGGACGGGCCCGTGGGTGTGTCGAGGGCAAGGACGCGTTCGAGATAGTCGCGGGATTCGTGCAGGTGCCCGCAACAGGGCCAGAACAGGCCCGTGCGGCCGGCCATTTCGACGGCGGCGTCGGGATTCGCCTCGATGAGATGGTCGAGTGCGGCGCGTACGTCGGCGTGGGTCGCCGAGATCCGCGCGTACCAGGCGACCTGCTGGTCACTGAGCCAGCCGGCCTCCGCCTCGGCCAGCATGGCGGCGAAATGCGCGGCATGGAGCCGGGCGAGGGCGTCCTCCTCACCGAGTTCGGCGAGCCACATGGTGCCGTACTCGCACAGCGTGTCGAGCATCCGGTAACGGGTGCCCACCTGTTGGAGAACCGACTGGTCGGCCAGCCGCTCGAGAAGCCACGGGATGTCGTCGGCGCTCAGCGGGCCGCCCGCGCACACGGACTGCGCGTCGGCCGCTTCGAGGGGCCCGCGGAAGACGGAAAGCCTGGCCCACAGCAACCGCTCAAGCGGAGAACACAGTTCATGACTCCAGCCGATCGCCGTACGGAGAGCTCGGTGCCGCCTGGGCCACAGCGTCTCGTCCACGAGCGTGTCCAGCCGCGAGCCGAGACGCTCGGCGATCTCCGCCAGGCTGCTCTCCCGCAGGCGCGCGCAGGCGAGTTCGACGGCGAGCGGGATTCCCTCCAGACGGCGGCAGATGGCGGAGACGGCTTCGGCGGATCCGGGGGAGTCGAGGGACACCGCGGGCGCGGCCGTGGCACACCGCTCCCGGAACAGCCGTACGGCGTCTCCGTCGCCACTGTCGCCACCGTCGTCCATGGAGAGCGGAGCCACCTCGATACGGTGCTCACCCCGGACCCCGATGGTCTGTCTGCTGGTGGTGAGGACCGTCAACTGCGGTGCTGCGGCGAGGAGTTCGCTCACCAGGAGCAAGCAGGAGGCCAACACGCGCTCGCAGCAGTCGAAGACGAGCAGAATCTGCCGACCGGTCAGCCACTCGCACAGCGCCTCGACCGGAGCGCGGGGATTGTGGTCCAGCAGATCGACCGCGTCGCAGACCGTGGCGGTGAACAACCGGTCGTCGTAGAGGTTGGACAGGTCGATCCACCAGACTCCGTCGGCGTACTGACCCCGGATCTGCTCCGCGGCGCGCAGCGCCAGCCGGCTCTTCCCGACACCGCCACCACCGGTGAGCGTGACGCATCGCCGCTGGGCCAACGCCGTTTTGACTGTGTCGAGTTCGCTTTCGCGGCCGACAAAGCTGGTCGTCATCACTGGGAGGTTGCCTAACACGGTCCCATCCTGCACGGCCCGGACGAGGGGCTAAACCCTCTCATCGGAAACGGTCGCAAGTGATCGGAGTTGGCGACTATCCGATCGGACGGTTGCTGTGGCCGATGAAGTGAAGTGCTCTGGTGGGTGTATCGATTCGGCGGGTTCGCGGCGGCCCTCGGCGACGGCCGTTCGCGCGGGGCGGGGCGGCCCGGCGGTCGCCAAGGGGCCGGATGAGGGCACGGATTTTCGGAGCGTGATTCCTTCATCTTCCGCTGACCGGCGGGAAGTTCCTGCACCTTCCTATTCGACCGGATCCAGATAGAAGTTCGCCTGAGCGGCCCGGTCGCCCTCGGTGTGCGCGATGACCACGCCCCTCACCAGAAAGGGCGTGTCGTCGACAGCCGTGCCGCTCATTTCCCACTCGCTCCAGATGACTTCGCCGTCCTGGACGGACCGCAGCACGCGCGCTTCGATGTCCGGCACGCGGGCGAAGAGGCCGGTCCAGTTCTTGCGTACGACGTCCTGTCCCACGAAACCGCTTGCCGGGTGGGTCGGCATGTCGCAGCGGTAGTCCTGCGTGAAGCAGGCGACCAATGCATCGAGATCGTGGGTCGAGATCGCCTTCTGCAGGTTGTCGAGGAACGCAGACACACGGCTTCCTTTCGTTCGAGCGGGATCCGGGCAGGGGTCGGGCGGGATTGGGATTCGGAGTCTTGCAGGCCAGGGAGGGGCCTCGGATACGTCTAACTCGCCCTGGCCAACGCCCAGTTGATCCCCGCTCACGCCGACGCCACCGAACCGGTCACCCACATCCCACATCCCTCACTCCACCTCGAAGGTCGCCCCCAGCCCCATTCCGGTGATCCACTCCGGAACCGGCTCGTACGCGGTCCACGCCAGCGGTGCCCGTACCGCCGCCTGCCCGATCAGCCACGTGCGGATCTCGTGCCCGCCGCTGCCCGCCTGGTCCTCCAGACCCGCGTTACCGAGGGCGGCGATCGGTTCGGACTCTCCGGTCCCCAACTGCTTGAGGAACCAGCGGTCCCACGCACTGTTGACGTGGGCGTGCGGGTCGCCGCCCATCGCCCGGACCCGGGGTTCGCGCGCGGCCGCGAAGGCCTGGGCGTCCTCGCGGCCGTGGATCACCGAGTGCCTGCGGTCCTCGGCCATCGCCGGATCGCGCGGGTCGTTGCTGGGCAGCCAGTGGGAGAGCCCGCCGCTCGCGATGACCAGCACCCGGCCGGCGGCGCCGTTGCCGCGCAGGGTGTCGCCGAGCGCCCGGCCGAAGCCGATGCAGCGCTCCATGGTCGGGAGCGGGGGAGCGGCGGTGTTGACGACGAGCGGCACCATCGGAATGTCGGTGCCGCCGCACACCATCTCGTAGCTCTGCACGAGCCCGTGGTCGACGGTCAGCGAGTAGGACAGGGACAGGTCGAAGCCCGCGTGGGTGAGCCCGTCGTAGACGGACCAGGCCAGGTCGCCGGCGACGGGCAGGGGGCCGGGCCGGCTGCCGAAGTCGCCGAATCCGACGGCGTGTTCGACGCCGATGAGGAACGGCGGCATCGCGTCGTAGAAGTTCGCGTGGAAGTGGTCGGGGCCGATGACGACGACCGCGTCGGGCGCGAGCCGTGCGACCGTCCGGGAGAGCCGGGCCGCCTCGGCGAGGAAGCGGCCGCCGGGCTGTTCGGGGCCGTCGGGCGGCAGCAGGGTGGCGAACGGGGAGTGGGACATGGCGACCAGGCCGAGGATCTCGCTCATGCCGGGTCCTTGCCGAGCAGCAGGAAGTCGCGGTGGGTGCGGAGGAATTCGGCGGGCTTCTCCCACTGCGGCCAGTGGCCCGCGTCCTTGATGACGTGCAGGCGGGCGTCGGGCAGCCAGCTCCGGAGCATCGCCGCCTCGTCGAGTCCGCCGGTCGGGTCGTGGTCGGTCCACAGGAGGAGTGTGGGGGCGGTGATCAGGCCGACCCAGGCGGGATCCCAGGCGAACTCCTTGCGCACCTCGGGGTCTTGGAGCACCAGGGTGTTCTCGATGGCGCGCAGGAAGCCGGGGCGGCCGTAGACGGCGCGGCGCAGGTTCACCAGTTCGTCGGTGACCATCGAGGTGTCGTGGAAGAGGAACTCGACGCGGCGACGCACGGTTTCGTCACTCGGGTCCCGGACGGCGGCCAGGGTGCTCTCGCGCATCCGGACCATCACCTCGGGCTTGTTGGCGATGTTCCCGGGGGTGTTGAGCACGAGCCGTTCGACACGGTCGGGGTGGTACGCCGCGGTCCACGCGGTCACCCAGCCCCCGAGTGATTCGCCGGACAGATGGGCCGAGTCGATGCCCAGCGCGTCCATGAGGCCGATGAGGTGATCGGAGAGCACGTCGATGGTGTACGGCCGGTCCGGGAGGTCGGACCAGCCGTGGCCGACCATGTCGTAGGCGGTGACACGGAAGTCGGCGGCGAGCCCGGCGATGTCCCGGGCGTAGGCCTCAAGGTGTCCGCCGGTGCCGTGCAGCAGGATCAGTTCGGGGCCGGACCCCGCGCGCAGCACCCGGGTGCGGACGCCGGCGACGTCGACGAACCTCAACTCGTGCTCTACGTCGGACAGTTCGCCCCAGATGCCGATGTGGGCGGGCAGCGGGCTCATGCCTGCTCCTCCTTGAATCGTGCGCGGGCTTCCGCGACCGTGACCAGGCCCGCGCTCTGCCGACGTCCGACGCCCAGCAGGTTCAGCAGACGGGAGTTCTCGATGGTGAGGAACTCGACCGGCTCGGTCTCCGAGTCGTTGTAGTGGCGGTGCCAGGTCCAGGGCGGGGTGTAGATGAAGTCGCCGGTGGCCCAGGGCTCGGTGTCGTCCTCCACCTCGCTGTGGCCGCGCCCGCTGATGACGAAGTGCACCGTCTCGTGATGGTGGCGCTGCATGTCCGAGCTCAGACCCGCCGGGATGGTCTGCCGGAAGAGCTCGAAGCTGGCCGTCGGCAGCTGCCCGGCGATCGCCAGCACGGTCGGGTTGTGCACCTGGTCGGCCGGCAGCGGCTGGAGCTGGTCGGCGTGCACGACGACCGGCCGCGCCGCTCCGGGCCGCACGGTGTCGTGGATCGAGCCGAGGAAATCGGCCATGGTGAAGCGAGATCCCGATTCCGCCATCAGATCGTCTCCGTCCTTCCGCCGTCGACCGTGAGCACGGTCCCGTTGATGTACGCCGCGTCGTCGGAGGCCAGGAACGCCACCGCGCCCGCGATCTCCGCCGGCCGCGCGGCCCGCCCGGCCGGAATGTGCGCGAGATCCTGCGCGTCGAGTTCGTCGAAGCCGAGGTGTGCGGCGCGTGCCCGGTTGGCCAGGATCTGGGTGCGCCGCTCAGTCGAAGTGGCGCCTGGGGCCACGCAGTTGACGGTCACTCCCTCGGCCGCGAACTCGCGGGAGAGCAGCTTGGCCGCGGCCGTGACCGCCGAGCGCAGCACCACCGACGCGGCAAGATCGGGCTGAGGCTGGCGCACCGCCGTGGACGTCACGAACACCACCCGCCCGAAACCCCGCTTCGCCATGCCCGGCATCGCCAGGCGCGCCAGCCGCAGCGGGCCGAGCAACAACAGCTCGGACGCCTCCCGCCACCGCGCGTCGTCGAGGTCGAGGATCCCGCCGGGCGGCGGACCACCGGCGTTGAGCACGAGCACGTCGAGGCCGCCGTATCGGTCGTCGATCTCCTCCATCGCCGCTACGGCCGAGGCAGGATCGGCCATGTCGCTCACCAGGGCGTGCACCTCGCGCGCCGGGCCGTCGCCCCCGGTGGCGCCGAGCTGTGCGGCCGCGGCTTCGAGGGCCTCGGCGCGCCGACCGGTGATCACCACCCGGTCGCCCGAACCCGCCAGGCGCTCGGCGACCGCGTGCCCGATACCACTCGCACCGCCGCCGACCAATGCTGTCCGCATGATGTTGGCATCCTCCTGAGTCCGCCCCATGTCCGCCGGCAGGGACAGTCGTGGCCGAGCCCCCCTTGTCCGCCGGGCGGGGACAGCCTTAGCGTGACCGGCATGACCCCCGGGGAACAAGGGATGAGTCCCACTGCGCGGGACGGCAAGGCCGAGGCATCGGGCCTTGAGCGCGCGGCGGCGATCCTCGGCGCCTTCGACGCGGCGCACCGCGAGCTGACCCTCTCCGCGCTCGTGGCCCGCTGCGGGCTGCCCCGGTCGACCACCCACCGCACCGCGGACCGGATGATCCGGCTCGGCTGGCTGGACAAACCCCAGGGCCACTACCGGATCGGCAACCGGCTGTTCGAGATCGCGAGCCTGGCGCCGATCCGGCTCGAACTGCGCGAGGCCGTGCTGCCCTACCTCCAGGACCTGCACAGCGCGACCAGGACCACCGTGCAGCTCGGTGTCCTGGAAGGGGCGCAGATCCTGGTCGTCGAGAAGATCACCGGCCACCGCCCCATGCCGATGCTCTCCCAGGTCGGTGGAATCATCCCGGCGTACTGCTCGGCGCTGGGCCGGGCCATCCTCGCCTACAGCGAGACCGCGACCATCGACGCCGTACTCGACACCGGAATGCCGGCACGCACCCCACGCACCCTGACCAGCAAGGAAGCCGTGATCCGCGAGCTGACCGCCGTCCCGGCCAGGGGCTGGGCGGTGGAGCGCGAGGAGGGCAACATCGGCGTGAGCTGCGTCGCCGCCCCGATCTTCGGCCCGTCCGGCGGGGTCGCCGCCGCCCTGTCCGTCACCGGGCCCACCGCCCTGGTCCGCGCCGACCGGGCCGGGCCCGCCGTACGGCTCGCCGCCGCGGCAGCCTCGCGGGCCTACAGCACCCGCCGCTGAAATCGTCCCAGCGGGTGGGACGTCTGATTGCGCACCGACCGCGCCGAACCCCACGCTGGGCGCAGCAGACCAGCGCCGTGGCCGGTCGGCCACGGTGGCGACCGGAAGGAGACGACGGTGACTCTAGGCGGTGGCTACATGCTGCCCTCCCGCGAAGGACACAAGATCGCGGCGATCGGGCTGGGCATCACCCTCAAGGCGGACGGTGCCGCGACACACGACGCGTACTCGCTGTTCGAGTACACGGTCCCGCCGGAGACCGACGGGCCGCCGCCCCACCTGCACACCCGTGAGGACGAGTCCTTCATCTGCCTCGCCGGACGGCTCGACGTGCACCTCGGCGGCAAGGACTTCGTCCTCGAACACGGCGACTACCTGTACCTGCCGCGCGATGTGATCCACGCCTTCCGCAACCCCTACCAGGAGGAGTCCCGCGTCATCTCCGTCGTCTCGCCGGCCGGCCTGGAGGACTACTACCAGACGCTCGCGGACATGCCGCCCGGCCCCAAGGACATCGGGCTGATGAAGAAGATCATGGCCGACTTCGGCATCGTGCTCCAACTGCCGCCCGAGGTCGCGTGACCATGAGGATCGCCATCATCGGTGCCGGAGTCGCCGGCCTGGTCACCGCGAAGGTGCTCACGCAGGCCGGACACCGGACGGACGTGTTCGACAAGACCCCGGACGTGGGCGGCGTGTGGAGCCGCACGCGCCGCTACCCGGGAGTGACCACACAGAGCCCGAAGGCGCAGTACTCCTTCTCCGACTTCCCCATGCCCGCGGACTTTCCCGAGTGGCCCGACGGCGCCCGGATCCAGTCCTACCTCGCCGACTACACCGCGCACTTCGGACTCGAACCCGTACTGCGCCTGAGCACCGAGGTGCTCTCGACCCGGCCGACCGCCGACGGTACGTGGAGCGTCGAGTACCGCGACTCCGCGGGCACACACGCCACGGAGACCTACGACCGACTCGTCGTCGCCAATGGGGTGTTCTGCGAACCGGCGGTACCGAATTTCGACGGCCTGGCGGAGTTCACCGCGGCCGGCGGCCAGGTGTGCGCGGGCACTGAGTTCCACGACGCCGAGCAGGCCCGCGACCGTAACGTCCTCGTCGTCGGCTACGGCAAGTCGGCCTGCGATGTGGCCGTGCCGATCAGCGCCGTCGCCGCCAGCACCGACGTCATCGCACGCCAGCTGCTGTGGAAGGTCCCGCGGAAGGTCGGCGGCCGGCTGAACTTCAAGCTGCTGCTGCTCACCCGGCTCGGCGAGGCGCTGTTCCGATACATCCGCCGGCGCGGCTTCGAACGCTTCCTGCACGGCCCCGGCAACGGCCTGCGCCGCCGGATGATCAACTCCATCGGCACCGTCTCGATACGCCAACTCGGTCTCAAGCGGCTCGATCTCGTGCCCCGGGGAACGATGGAGGACATCGTGCGCGGCGCCATCGGCCTCGCGACCGAGGGCTTCTTCGAGGCCGTCACCGCGGGCGACATCACCGTGCGCCGGGACCGCACCATCGAGAAGCTCCTCGTCGTGGACGGCGAGCCCTCCGCCCGCCTGTCCGACGGCACCGTGCTCCGCGCGGACCTGGTGGTCTGCGCCACCGGCTTCACCCAGGGCGTCCCGTTCCTGCCGGAGGAGGTGCGCGAGCAACTGCTCGACGAGCGGGGCAACTTCATGCTCTACCGCCAGATCCTGCCCCTCGGGATTCCCGGCCTGTACTTCAACGGCTACAACTCCTCCTTCTTCAGCCCGCTCAACGCCGAGATCGCCGCCCTGTGGATCGCCGCCGACCTCGCCGGCGCGCTGGCGACACCCGACACCGAGACCATGCGTCACGCGGTCGTCGAGCAACTGGCCTTCATGGACATCGCCACCGACACACACCACTGCCGCGGCACCAAGATCATCCCGTTCTCCATGCACAACGCAGACGAAGTACTCGGCGACCTGGATCTCAACATCAACCCGCTGATCCGCGCCGCCCATTGGCTCGGCCCGGTCGATCCGGCCGCGTACCGTCGGCTGACCCCCACGCTGCTCAAGCGACTCGCGTCGAGCGGTCCCGGAGGCCGGGACCGACCAAGCCCCCTTACCGGGCTGGGTAGTTCGGCCTCGGCTTCAGGGCGCGGGGATACGGAGCCGGAGAACCTGACGAAATCCTCGACGCAAGGCTGAGGCCGATCAGTTGAGCATCCCGATTGCTTGAACACTCGTAGGCCGCCTGCTGTTCGGGCGGCGTCGAACCCCGGCGCGAGACGAATGCGCCGGGGTTCGAGTGCGCGCCTACCGGGTCATGCGGACCCGGCGGTGCCGGTCAACCGCATGTCACGGTGATCGGCGTGTGCGCGCTCCGCGCCGGGAGCGTGACGGTCAGGGTGCGGGTCGTGCCGTCGAAGTGGTAGGCGCGGGCGGGGAGTTGGGCCCCGCCCACTCGGACGGTGCCCGGGGCGGTGACGCCGAGGAGGGAGACGGTCCACTGCCGGGTCTTGACCTGGCCGTGGAAGTTTCCGGTCGGCGGGGCGATCGTCACCGTGTGCCGGGTGCCGTTCTCCCGGTACCGGATCTTCGTGACGGCGCTGTGGCTCCGCCCGGTACCGGCGGTCCCGTCGTCCTCGTAGAGGGTGGACGTGCCGGAGGCGCCCGCGGCGACGGTGAGCGTGACCTTGGTCAGCGGGTTCTTGTCGTTGCTGGTGACGTCGCTCGTACGGGTCGGGATGACGGCGCCCGCCCGGACGAACACCGGCATGGTGTCGAGGCCGTTGGTGATGTTCTGGGTGGTGCCGCCGGCGTAGGTCTGCCCGGTGAAGTAGTCGGTCCACTGGCTGCCGGGCGGGAACCATACCGAGGTCGTCGCCGTGGTGCCGGGCGTGGTGACGGGGGCGACGAGCATGTCGGGGCCGTAGAAGTACTCGCTGCCCGAAGTGGCGTACGCCTGGGGCTCATTGGGGTACTGCAGATACATCGGGCGGGTGACCGGGACACCGGTCGTGTTCGCCTGTTGCGCGAGCGAGTAGGTGTAAGGCACCAGGTTCTCGCGGAGGTTGAGGAACTTGTCGGCGGAGGCGCGGGCCGCCGTGCCGTACTGCCAGGGCAGGCGGTCGCTGTGGTTGCTGTGCAGGCGGTCGATGGGCTGGAAGGTGCCGAGCTGGACCCAGCGGGCGTACATGTCGTCGGGGAGTTTGTGCGTGGTGTGGGTCGTGCCGTCGGCGGTGTAGGTCTCCGAACCGGTCAGGTTCGTCGTGTCGTTGTGGCCGCCGATGTCATGGCTGATCGCCGACATGCCGGTGGCGGCCGCCTCGCCGGGGGTGTAGCCGACCTCGGCCTTCAGAGTGCCCCAGGTGGAGGAGGTGTCACCGGTGAAGTGGACGGTGGTGCGCTTGTCGGCCCACGGCCCGGTGGGCAGCCCCTGCTGGCCGCTGTAACCGCCCGCCTGGAGCGAGCCGTAGGCACGGGAGACGGCGAAGCCGCGGCCGATGTTCTTGTCGGCGTCCGTGGCGTACTGCTGGTTGATCCACGCGTCGGGGGTGACACCGGGCAGCGAGGACTGGGAGGCGTCGCAGCACCAGTCGAGCCACCAGAAGTCGTTGCCCTGCTGGTCCATCGTCTGATGCAGGTCCATGTACGCCTTGAGCTGGTCCGGGTCGCCCCAGTCGAAGGTGTAGCAGTCACCGGAACCGCTGCTCGCGGACGAGGCGCAACCTCCCTTGTGCAGCTTGCCCTTGGCGGTCGCCTGGGCCTGCGCGAACTGCGGGTCGCTGCTCAGGATGCTCGGGTGGATGTTGAGCGTGTTGTGCAGTCCCTGGGAGGCGGCCCAGTCGAAGAACCCCTTCGGATCAGGGAACTTGGACTGGTCGATCTCCCAACCGCTCCAGGTGTTCGGCGACTTGAAGTCGGTGTCGGTGACCAGGACGTCGAGGGGCACGCCCTCGGCGCGGAAGGCGGGCAGGATCCTGTTCTCGTAGTCGGCGGCGGTGCGGTCGATGTACTCCGAGTACCAGACGCCGTAGGCCCATTGGGGAAGCAGTTCGGGCGGGCCGGTGAGAGTGGCCAGGTCGGTCAGGGCCTGCTGGTAGTTGTGGCCGTAGCCGAAGACATAGCCGTCCTGGTAGGGCGCGCCGCCGTGGGAGGGGCGTTGGGTGACCTGGTGGGTTCCGGTGTCGTACAGGGCGGAGGCGGTGTCGTCGAGGAGGTACCAGCCGTCCTTGTAGAGCAGGCCGGGCGTGGTGGCCGGAGCGCCGTTGTCACCGTTGACGCCGTCGAGGCTACGGCGGTAGCCGCCGAGCGCCAAGTGCGGTTGCGGGGCAGGGGAGTTGGCCGCCGTGATGGAGACCGTGTCGAGGTTGACATGGCAGCTCGCGGCGTCCGGGCAGCCGAGGGTGATGTCGTTCGCTCCGGCCTTGAGTGCGAGGGGGACGGAGGCGGTGCTCCAGGTGTCCCAGTTGCCGGTGACGGGCAGCGACAGGGTCTGCGTGGTGCCGCCGGAGGACACCGTGGCGGTGCGGGTCTGGTAAAGCCCGTCGCGGCCCGTGGCGTTGGCGTAGCGGACCTGCAACGCGTAGGTGCCGTCGGCCGGTACGCCGACGACATGGGTCAACGCGCCCGCGCCCTGGTTCAGTTCGGCGAGAAAGCCGCTGCCGGAGTACCCGGCGTGGTCGGTGGCGGTGATCGCCGTACCCGAGACACGGTCGGCCTCGGCCTCGCAGTTCACGCCGTATCCGCAACTCGTGATCGCGGTGGCGGAGGTGGGTGGGAAGCCGCTGCCCTGGTTCACCAGGGCGACGCTGTCGAGGTTGACGTCGCCGGAGTCGGCGGCGGTCCTCGTCAGCGTCAACGTGTGCTGCCCGGCGCCGAGTTGGACCGCGCTGCTCGCCAGGCCCCATGTGTCCCAGTTCGCGGTGGCCGGCAGACTCACGGTGCGGCTCGCGCCGCCATCCACCGACAGCGTGAGGGTGCGGGTGGTCGTCTGGCCGTCCCCGCCAAGGGAGTTGGCGTAGCGCGCGTCGAACGCGTACGTCCCCGCCGTGCTGACGTCGACGTCGGCCGACACGGAGTCGCCCGTTCCCTCGAAGCCCGCGAGGAATCCGGACCCGGTATACCCGGTGTGGTCCGTGGCGACGCCGGCCCCGCTGTGGGCCAGTTGCTCGGCCTCGCAGAGGGCCCCAAGGCCGCAGGTGAGCCGGTGCCACGGGGTGGCGTCGACCGCCGACCCGCCGGCCGACTGGTGCACGGAGAGGTTCTGCGCGTCGAACGGCCCGGAATTCACCTGATACTTCAGGGTGAGCGCGCTCGTGGTGATGGTCAGCCAGCCGTCGGACGTACTTGAGGTGTACGGGGGCGGCGTGAACGCGGTGCGGCCGATCGCGTTGAACGTCGCGCTGTCGGTGAACTTCCCGTCCTGCGCGTACTCCGTGCGGATCAGGGTCGGGGACAGGACCTGGAAGCGTGCGTTGCCGGAAGTCACCGACGCGGTGCGGTGGGCCGTCGCTACGTGCGCCGAGGCCTCTCCGGTACCGGTACCGGTCACGAGCATGGCGGCCAGGGTGCTGATGACGGCGAGGACTGTGACGCGTCTTCGTGGCAAGCGTGTGGTGCGTAACGCCGATCGTCTTCTCACGGACAGCTCCGTCCTGGGGTGGGGCCACTTGGGCCCGTGGTGGAGGTGTGCCGGTTCCCGTTCGCGCCTGGTGGAATCTGCCGCTGGCCGACATCGTTGTCAACCCTTGCGGCTTCCTCACCCGTCAGGCCCGGTGATCCGGTGCGGTGTGTCGGCCAGTTCGAACTCGACCTGGCCGGGGAGTCGTGGACATGCCTCAGATTCTCGACGGCGGGTCGGGCTCGTTGGCCGGGGTGCCGGTGAAGGCCCTGCGCAGCGGGTTTCCGGGCCGCACGATGTCGTGCCAGCCGCGCTCGGCGACGTCGGTCACCGCGTCGTGACGTACTGCTCGCGTACGAGTGAACGGTGAGCCGCTTCCCGTTCGTCGACGATCAGCGTGTGTGAACGTGGAGTGACGGTTTCCCGGATGGGCCCGTCATGCCACTGGACACGGCCTCCGGGTCCGTACACGATCCCGTTCATGACACCCGAGGACGCCATCGTCACCACCGCCGACCGCATCGCGGCGCTGCTCCGGGCGGTGAGCGATCCACGGGCCCCGCTACCGGGCGCCGGGTGGACGGTGGGGGAGGCGGCGGCGCACCTCGCGCTGGCAGGCAGGCTGATGGCGGGCATCGGGGCGGGTGAGGCCCGTCCGTACGGCGATGGGACGCCCGGCGGCCTCGCGGCGGCCAACAGCGCGTCCCTGGCTGACTTCCCTCAGCGGGATCCGGTGGTCCTCGGCACGGCGATCGCAGAACAGGCCCGGGCCTTCGTCGAGGCCGCGGCCGGCCGCTCTCCGCACGAGGTGGTGCAGACACCGATGGGGCCGATGGATGTGGCCACCCTGGGCTCGTACCTGCTCACGCACCTGCTCGGGCACGGCTACGACATCGCGGTCGCGCTGCGCCGACCGCACATGGTGGACCGAGACGTGGTCCCGTTCACGCTGCCCTTCATGCGACTGGCCATGCCGCGTGTCGTGAACGCCGCCGCGGCCGGCCATCATGCTTGCTATGCGGTGCGGACCGGCCGAGACCGCTTCGCCGTCACCTTCGCGGACGGCGTCCCCACGGTCAGTGACGCCCCACCCCGGCGCCCCGACTGCACGATCGCCATCGACCCCATCGCCTTCCTCCTCCTCGCCCTGGGCCGCTGGACCGCCCCCACCACCATGGCCCGCGCCAAGGTCATTGTCTGGGGTCGAAAGCCGTGGCTCGGCCTGCGTTTCCCGATGCTGTTCACGGCGCCCTAGGCGGCTGCACAACACGGCGGACTTCTGGTTCAGGGGACGACAGTCATCGGCAGTTGCGTTTGCGATGGGATGTGCGACCGAGGGTGAAGAAGGACGGGTGCGACGGGAATCGTGACGGGACCGCGACTACTTTCGCAAGCCCGCTGTTGGTTCAGCCTGACCAGTGGCTGATCTTGCACGAGGTGTGAGGTGTGAGGTGTGAGTCTGCGTCTGCCGGCTTCGCGTGCCCCGGTGCCCGCCACGACGGGCTACCGGAACACCGGGAGCGGAGGCCGGGACGCCGTGAAGACCTATGCCTTCGCCGCGAAGGTCGCGCTGGTCCGGCAAAGGGTGTTGGCGGTCCTGACGACGCCTGGCCGGTTGTCGGACGTGAGCCCGGGAACCGGCCTCTCGACTGCGTCCTCCCGCCCCATTGTGGTGTGCCCCGCGTCCCCCTACTGTTCGACTTTGCCTGAGTCTGTTTGATGCTGTTCGCCCAGTCGGTCTGGAGGCCGCAGTGCGGGGTAGTCGGAACGGTTCAGAGGTTGCGAGACCCGGTCGTCGTCGGTGGTGGAGGGCGGTCCTCGCGACGGCCGCGACCATCGCCCTGGTGGTGGGGATGACCGCGCCGGCCGCGGCGGTGCAGGACGTCGGCGAGCAGCCGCCCGCCGTCGGTCCGCAGGCGCACACCGTGACTCTCGACGGCTACTCGTTCCTCGTCGACGGCAGGCGCACCTACCTGTGGTCCGGCGAGTTCCACTACTTCCGGCTCCCGAGCCAGGACCTGTGGCGCGACATCTTCCAGAAGATGAAGGCCGCCGGCTTCAACTCCACCTCGCTGTACTTCGACTGGGGATACCACTCCCCGAAGCCGGGGGTGTACGACTTCAGCGGGGTGCGTGACGTCGACAAACTGCTCGACATGGCGCAGGAGGCCGGGCTCTACGTGATCGCCCGCCCGGCGCCGTACATCAACGCGGAGGTCGACAGCGGCGGTCTGCCCGGCTGGCTGACCACCAAGGCCGGAAACAACCGCAGCGACGACCCGCGGTTCCTGAAGTACGCGGACGAGTGGCTGACCCGGATCGACCGGATCATCGCCCGCCACCAACTGACCAACGGCACCGGGTCAGTTATCGCCTACCAGGTCGAGAACGAGTACTACGACGGCTCGGCCGCCGGCCGCTCCTACATGCGGCACCTGGAGGACAAGGCGCGCGCGGACGGCATCACGGTCCCGCTGACCGGCAACAACAACGGCACCTTCAACTCCGGTACCGGCGCCCTGGACGTCGACGGCCCGGACTCCTACCCCCAGGGCTTCGACTGCTCGAACCCCTCGAAGTGGAACGGCGTCCCCGACATCAGCTACGACCACCCGGCCGGAAAACCGCTGTACTCGCCGGAGTTCCAGGGCGGCGCCTTCGACCCCTGGGGCGGACCGGGCTATGACAAGTGCGCCCAGCTGATCAACGACCAGTTCGCCAACGTCTTCTACAAGCAGAACATCGCGGTCGGCGCGACCGCCCAGAGCTTCTACATGACCTACGGCGGCACCAACTGGGGCTGGCTGGGCATGCCCGAGAACTACACGTCGTACGACTACGGGGCCGCCATCCGCGAGAACCGCCAACTCGATCCGAAGTACGACGAGGACAAGCTCATCGGGTACTTCACGCAGTCGGTCGCCCCGCTGACCAAGACCGAGGCGATCAGGGCCACACCGCCGGACGGCTCCGCGGTCGTCGACACCGCCCGGATGAACCCCGACACCAAGACGCAGTTCCACGTCCTGAGGCATGGGAACTCCACGTCCACCGCCGTCGACAAGACCCACATCGCACTGGACTTCAACGCCCAGCCGACCGCGGACACCACCTACACCTGGGACGACCCCGACTCGGCGTTGCAGTACGCCGGTTCGTGGTCTCACGTGGCCGACACGAGCTACACCGGCGGCGACTACAAGCACACCGAGTCGTTCTCCAACAAGGTCGGCGACTCGCTCACCGTTCCCTTCGACGGCACCGCGATCCGCTGGATCGGCTCGAAGACCAACAACCACGGTAACGCCGACGTCTACCTCGACGGCACCAAGACGGCCACGGTCGACGATTCCGGCGCCGAGAGCCAGGCGGTGATCTTCCAGAAGACCGGCCTGACACCCGGCGCGCACACGCTGAAGATCGTCGTCAACGGGAACCACAGCTCGGGGTCCACGGACAACTACGTGGCCGTCGACGCCATCGACGTGCCCACGGCCGCCGCCGGCGCGGAGCCGACCTACCCGGTCGTGCCGCAGCAGCCAGGAACCGCGATCACGCTCGACGGACGCGACTCACACGTGATCGTGGCCAACTACCGCCTCGGGGAAGCGCAGTTGCAGTACTCGACCTCCGAGATCATGACCAGCGCGACCATCGGCAACCGGGACGTCGCCGTGCTCTACGGCGACGAGGACAGCGACGGCGAAACCGTCCTGCGCTACGCCACCGAGCCCACCGTGACCGCCAACGGCGGGACGGTCACGACCACTTGGGACCCGGCCACCGGGGACCTCCGCCTGAACTACACGCACAAGGGCCTGATCCGCATCAGCATCAACAGCGGCGGAAACCGCCCGCTGCTCCTGCTCGTCGGCGACAAGGACACGGCGAAGACCTTCTGGCGTCAGGACACGGCGAGCGGCCCGGTGCTCGTGCGCGGCACCCACCTGCTGCGGACGGCGACCAGCCTGCACGGCGGCCGCACCATGGCGCTCACCGGCGACAACGCCGACGACAAGAACATCGAGGTGTTCACCTCCGCCACCCAAGTCACCTGGAACGGCGGGATGTTGGGTACCCACGCCACCGACACGGGAAGCCTCACCGGGAAGATCCCGGTGGCCGCCCCGATACATCTCCCGACGCTGACCAACTGGAAGCACGCCCAGGAGTCACCCGAAGCGGGCCCCGGTTTCGACGACACCAGCTGGCAGGTGGCCGACAAGGCGACCACCAACAGCGTTTCCGGCGCCAACTCGCTGCCGGTGCTCTACGCGGACGACTACGGCTTCCACACCGGCAACACGTGGTACCGCGGCCGCTTCCGCACCACCGGCAAGGAGACCGGCATCCACCTGGTCTCGGACTCCGGCGGAGGGGCGCAGGCGTTCTCCGCGTGGCTCAACGGCACCTTCCTGGGCAGCTCCACCACAGGCAGCGGCGACTTCACCTTCCCGGCGGGTTCCGTGAAGTCCACGGGCGACAACGTCATCTCCCTGCTCACTGTCAACATGGGGCACGAGGAGGACTACAACTCCACCAACGGCAACAAGACCGCCCGCGGCTTGACCAGCGCCTCCCTCGTCGGCGCACCGCTGACCTCCGTCACCTGGCGCCTCCAGGGCGTACGGGGCGGCGAGGACATTCAGGACACGGTGCGCGGTCCGCTGTCGACGGGCGGCCTCTACGGCGAGCGGGCCGGCTGGTCCTTGCCGGGCTATCCGGACAGCGGCTGGAGTCGCGTGTCCCTCCCGACAACCGACACCACTCCCGGGGTCTCCTGGTACCGCACCGACGTCAACCTGGATCTGCCGCACGGTCAGGACACCTCGCTGGGACTGACGTTCACCGACGACCCGTCACGCGAGTACCGCGCCACGATCTTCGTGAACGGCTGGCAGGTCGGCAACTACGTCAACTACCTCGGCCCGCAGCACACCTTCCCGGTCCCCAACGGCATCCTGAACCCGAACGGCCACAACAGCGTCGCCATCGCCGTCTGGAACCTCGACGGCAGCACGGGCGGCCTCGGCAAGGTCTCGCTGACCAACTACGGCAGTTACGCCTCGTCCCTGCGCGTCGCGCAGAACGACAGCCCGCGCTACGACGCCCGGACCTACGCCATGCCGAAGCGTCCGGGAGCCGATGTCACCCTGGACGTGCCGGACACCGCCCAGCCGGGACAGGCCTTCACGGCTCGGGCGACGGTGCGGGTGCCGAAGGACCGACGGTCCGCTTCCGGACTGACGGCGTCGCTCTCCGCGCCCGACGGCTGGAGCGTGAGCGCCCCGAGCCCCACGTCGGTCCAGCGCCTGCAACCGGGCACATCGGCCACCTTCACCTGGAAGGTCGAGCCGCCGACCGGCACGCTGCCATCAGCCTCGGCACTCACCGCCACGGTGCACTACCGACAGAACGGACGGCAGGCCGTCGGCGCCGACGAGCGCATCGTCGGCGGGATCCCGCCAGCCCCACCAGCCGGAAAGAGCGACGTAAGTGACCTGTCGTTCCTCTCGTCCACCAACGGGTGGGGCCCGGTGGAACGGGACACCAGCGTCGGCGAGCAGGCGGCCGGTGACGGCCGTCCGATCACCATCGCCGGCGTCGGCTATGCCAAGGGCCTGGGCACAAACTCCGTCAGCGACGTCCAGCTCTACCTCGCCGGACAGTGCTCGCGGCTGACGGCGGACGTCGGCGTCGACGACGAGACGGGCGGTGCGGGCACGGTGACGTTCTCCGTGATCGCCGACGGCAAGACCCTGGTCACCACCCCGACGATCCACGGCAAACAGGCCGCGGTGCCGATCGACGTCGACGTCAGCGGCGCCCAGGTGATCGACCTCAAGGTCGGTGACGCGGGCGACGGCAACGGCAACGACCACGGTGACTGGGGGACACCCACGCTGACGTGTGACTGAACGAGCGTCAGGGAAGCCGATGCGTGTCCGGTGGCCGTCCTCCAGGGCGGCGCGCAGCACGGGCCACGTCGTGGTGCCCTCGCCGTGGTAAAGGAGGCCGCAGGTCACCCCGGCTGCACGGATACGCGCGGCCATCGCCCGGGCATGGGTCAGCCCAGCTGGATCCGGCTGGTCCGCCCAGGCACCACCCACACCGGCTGCTACTCCACTGACAGCATCAGATGGACCCCGCCGAGCACCGCGACCATCCCCTCCGCCACGGACACCCAGGACGTCGGCCTCTTCGGTACCGCCGCCAACCCGGGCTACCCGAGCGAGGACGAGTTCACCGACTTCACGACCAGCGGTTACTGACGGCCCGTACGCGCTGTCGAGGGAGACGTTCGTTGAAGCGTTCGTCGTTCACCCGCAGGGCTTTCACCTCGACCCCCGATGGTCACGCGGCGTCCGAACCGTCGAGGAAGTGAAGCAACACGTCGGCCTCGGCGCGGAGCCGTGCGGCTCGTTGAGCGTGCGCGGGAGCGGTCAACTGCGCCGCAGCATCCAGTCGTTCGGCGGCTTCGGCCTTCACCATCTCGACCACACTGTGCTCACTCAGCTCACGCCGAGCCACTTCGGTGGCGCCGGCACCGACCGGCGACTGCTCAAGGGCCAGGCCGCGCAGCTGGGTTTCCTCCACGGACACCGCCTCGGCGTTGTCCAGCGCGGCAAGGGTTGTGCGAAGGGCGCTCACCGCGGCCTTGTCACCCGCGCGCATCGCTTCAAGGAGCGCGCGACGCATGCGAAGACGTAGAGACATGCCGGCGACCCTACGGCGGCGCCCCATGACCCACAACGCGATATGACGGCCTGCACCACGCGTCCCTCGGTGCGACGGCTACCGGATCCACGGTCGTGAGCTTCCTCCACGACGCCCAGGCGGCTGCGGCTGCCGGGAGCCGTGCGCGGTGATGCTCGTCGGTGTCTTCGCCGCTGTCCTCGTCCTCGTCCGCGGGTCCTGATCGTCCCCCTGCCCGGCGGATGCGGACGCTGGTTCGAAGAACAGGGCAACTGGGACCGCCCCTCACGGGTCTAGCCACCGATGACACACCATCAGGTTTCGTCGTGGGGGGAAACGGCGAACCCGGCGTCCCGAAGGGGGACTTCATGCGCATGCGCCCGGCCCTCGCCGTCACTTTCCTGACGGTCACCCTGTCCGCATCGGTGCTTCCGGCCACCGCCCGGGCGACGGACAAGGCCGCTGCCGACGGCACCACGTTCTCGAACGTCGTGGTCGACGGAGGCAAGGACATCGTGCTCGGCCTGACCACCAGAAAGACCGTCACGATCACGTGGACGGCCCGGGACCCGGAGGGTGTCGCCGCGTCCTGGGCCTACCTGTGGCACGGTCCCAACACCGACGACGCCGACGGCATCCTGCCGCAGTACCCACCGACGGGAACCTGCGCGGTGTCGGTGGCCGACCCGACCACGTCCACGTGCAAGGTGAGCTTCGCCGTGGACGCCCGGCGGGACTTCGACCACAACGGCCTCTCCGGCGCGTGGAAGGTGCTCGCCGGGGCACAGGACACCAACGACGACTGGACGGAGACCGACGTCACTGGCACGGCGAACGTCAAGCGGTACGCCATGGTGACGGCCAACGCCTCGCCCGAGCCGGTGAAGAAGGGCCGGACGATCACCGTCACCGGGAAGCTGACCCGCGCGAACTGGGAGACCGGCACCTACACCGGCTACCAGGGCCGGCCGGCCCAGCTTCAGTTCCGTAAGAAGGGCAGCTCCGTCTACACCGCGCTGAAGACCGTCACCAGCGGCGCCGGCGGCACGCTGAAGACCACCACCAAGGCCAGGACCGACGGCTACTTCCGCTTCGTCTTCACCGGTACTCCCACCACCGGCCCCGCCACGGCGACAGGCGACTTCGTCGACGTCAGGTGACGAAC
>NZ_JBHXME010000063.1:0-55191 GCF_042721125.1 Streptomyces sp. NPDC058469 | reverse complement strand
CAGGTACGGAAGTCGGCGGGCGCGTCGTCCGCCAGCACCACCACCTGCTCCAGCGCCGGCAGTCCGGGCAGGGGACCGTCCCCGGCCCCGGCCTCTCCGGATACGTCCTTCGGTTACGCGGTGGCCGCCTGCACCGTCGGCTCCCCCGCCCCCAAGGTCGAGCGCTCGGTGTTCTTGCGCACCAAGAGCAGGGTGACCACCGCGCCCAGCAGCGAGGCGCAGCCGCAGATCACCACGCCGAGGGCCATGCCGTGGCCGAGGGCGGTCTGCGCGGCGGCCTTGGCCTGGGCGCTGCCCGCGTTGACGACGGCGAGCGGTCCGGCCGCCTTCTCCATGCCCGCGTCGGCCCCGCTGAGCTTGCCGACGAGGGCGGAGGACGCGGCGCTCATCGCGATGGTGCTGATCACGGCCGGGCCGAGGCCCTGGCCGAACTCGCGGACCAGGCTGGTCGCGCCGCTGGCCATGCCGGTCATCTCGATCGGTACGGCGTTCACGGCGGCGGAGGTCAGCGAGGAGACCACGCAGATGAAGCCGATGCCGAGCAGCAGCACCGGGCCGATGAAGGCGGCGAGGGAGGTGGTGGTGATGGGCAGCGCGGCGATCCAGAACTGTCCGGCGGCCATGGGCAGCAAGCCGCCCATCAGGAGCCAGCGGGCGTCGATCCTGGTGAGCATCCGGCTCAGCACCGGCGCCAGCAGCAGCGGGATCAACTGCAGGATCACGAAGGGCATGCCGGCCCGCAGCGCGCTCAGGTGCATCACCACGCCGAGGCGGATCGAGACGCAGTACGCGGTGCCGATGAAGCCGAACATGCCGGCCAGCGCGACGACGGCCGCCGCCGCGAACGACGGGATCTTCAGCAGGCCGAGGTTGAACATCGGCGAGGCCGCGCGGGTCTCCGCGAGGACGAACCCGACGAGCGCCACGGCAGCCAGGGTCAGCGAGCCCACGATCGCCGCGCTGCCCCAGCCGCGGTCGCCGCCCTCGATGATGCCCCAGAGCAGGGCGGTCAGACCGACGGCGATGGTGATCTGTCCCGGCCAGTCCAGCGCTCGGCCCTCGGGCGCCTTCGAGTCGGTGACGAGCTTCCAGGAGGTGACCGCGACGACGAGACCGAGGACGACCGGCGGCACGAACGCCCAGCGGAAGTCGGCGACCGTGGCGAGGATCCCGGAGGACAGCGGGCCGAGCGCGGAGGCCAGCGAGATCGACAGCGCCCAGGTGGAGACCGCCCTGGCCCGGTCCTTGCCGTCGGGTGTGGCCGCCGCGATGACCGCGAGGGAGCTGGGGAAGAGCGCGGCGGCACCGATGCCGGCGAGAGCCTGCCCGGTCCACATCATGGTGATGTTCTGCGAGGTCGAGTTGAGGAGTTCACCGAGCGCCAGGACCAGCCCGCCGAGCACCAACAGGCGCTTGCGTCCGAAGAGATCGCCCACCACACCGAAATTCAGTTCCAGAATCGCGGTGGGGAGAATGAAGGCGGAGGTCACCCAGGCGACTTGAGAACCCGACGCGCCGAATGCGGCCTGAATTTCTCCGTTGATGGGCGAGGGAACGGTAATGCACAACTGTGCCGCCGCGACCGCGAGACAGCACGCTATGAGCGTTCCGGGGTCCAGTCTTTTCAAGGAGGTCGAATCCGTCATCGTGCGTGCCCTCACTCTGCGTTTTTCTCTATGAGTTCGATGAGATTTCCCTCGGGGTCACTGACCCAGGCCATACGCACTCCGGGTTCGGGGGACGGCCCGGGTGCCATGACCTCGCCCGCGCCACGGGCCACCAACGCGCCGTGGACGGGGTCGAGTTCGGGGGTGGTGACCGCGAAGTGCCCGTATCCCTCGGTGAGGGCTGCGGTCAGCGGGTCCGGCGCGCGCAGGCCGGGGGCGGAGCCGGGTCTGGCGAGCAACTCGATGCGCCAGCCCCGCGGATGCTCCAGGACAACGCCTCGCAGACCGGGCCCTTCGAGGTGGAACTCGAAGACGGTCCTCAGCCCGAACGCGCCCTGGTACCAAGCGGTTTGGGCCGCGAGATCCCGTACGTTGACGCCCACGTGGTCGAGTCGGGTGGTCACGGCGGCTCAGCCCGCCATCGCGCTGTCGCCGCCGTCGACCATGAGGTTGGCGCCGTTGACGAAGGCCGCCTCGTCGGAGCAGAGGAAGGCGGCGGCCCGTGCGATGTCCTCGGGCTGTCCCACCCGCCCGACCGGGATGCGCGCCTCCAACTGGGCCTTGGGGCCGTCCGGATCGTCCAGGAAGGGCGCGGTCGCGGAGGTGCGGGTCATGCCGGGCGCGATGGTGTTGACCCGGATGTGATGCGGTGCGCCGGCCGCGCACAGGTGCAGGCTCATCGCCAACACCCCGCCCTTGGCGGCCCCGTGAGGCACCATCGGCATGAACGGCGCCCCGCGCACGGCGGCCACGGAGGCCACGTTGAGAACGGCCCCGCCACCCCGCGCGATCAGGTGCGGCCAGGCGGCCTGGGTGCAGAAGTAGGGGATGTCCAGCTCGTTCTTGATGGTGAAGTACCAGTCCTCGGCGGGCATGGTCTCGAACGGGCCGTTCCGCAGCGCGGAGGCGTTGTTGTAGAGGATGTCGATCCCGCCGAAGGCCGCTATCCCGGCCTCGATCCACTCCCGGGCGCCGTCCTGGGTGGAGAGATCCACGGGGGCGAGGGAGCGCATGATTCCGCCGGCCTTTTCGACGATTTCCACGGTCTCGGCCGCACTGTCCTCGTCGATGTCACAGCCGAAGACCTCGGCGCCCTCCGCCGCGAATACCAGCGCCGCGGCCCGCCCTATTCCCGCCCCCGTTCCACTGATGAAAGCGATTTTCCCGGCCAGTCGACCCATGATTGCCAAGTCCCTTGTCCCGTACCGCCGTGGTGCGGTGGTGGCAGCGTAGGTACGGCCATTGGCGAGAACAAGAAATGGGTCAGCGAAGGGCCATCGGGGGTTCGTATGGCTGGTATGAGGCGCGGAGCCGGGAACTCCTCACAGGTTCACGGGAGGATGTCCTCATGAGCACCGACGACCACGCGCGCCTGATGCGGGCCAACCAGGCGAACTGGGACGCCCGCACCCCCGTCCATCTCGCCAGCCGGTTCTACGGCCTCAACGGGGACCCGGACCCGGACCGCTGGTTCGCCGCCTTCGAGTGGGACGACCTCGGTGACCTGACCGGCCGTGACGTACTGCATCTCCAGTGCCACCTCGGCACCGAGACCCTCGCGTTCGCGCGGCGCGGGGCGCGTGCCACGGGCCTCGACTTCTCCGAGGCGTCCGTCGCGGCCGCGAGCGGCATCGCGGCGAAGGCGGGCCTCGACGTCGGCTACGTACAGGCGAACGTGTACGACGCCGTGGCGGCCCTGGGGCAACGGCAGTTCGACGTCGTGTACACCGGCAAGGGCGCCCTGTGCTACCTGCCCGATCTGCCGCGCTGGGCGGACACGGTCGCCCAACTCCTGCGTCCCGGCGGCCTGTTGTACCTGGTCGAGTTTCATCCCCTGCTCAATTCGCTCGGCCCGAAGCCGGCTCCGGGCGAGGGACCCGAACTGCTCCTGCGCCACGATTACCTGGGCGGCGCAGGTCCGGTGCACCGGAACGCGACGTTCACGTACACCGACGGCCCGGCCGTGGCGGGCGCGACCGACAGTTACGAGTGGATGCACGGAATAGACGAGGTCATCAACGCGTTGACGGCAGCAGGACTGAACATCCGGCGCCTTCGCGAGAGCGACGAACTGCCGTGGCCGCGCTGGCCGCAGATGGTCCGGACCCCGACCGGCTGGTGGCGACTGGCCGAGCCCCGGATTCCCCTCCTCTACGGCCTGCTGGCGAGCCGCTGAGCCGTACTTCACAGCCAGAGTCACACCGGGTGTGCTACGGTGCGGTCAGCACTTGTGTACGCCCCGTTCCGGGCGCCGGTGCCAGATCCACTTCTCCTTCGCCGAACAGCCCGTCGATTCCGACCGGTGCATCGGCTTCTCCACACCAGCTCGTGACCGGCGTTTTCCGCCGTACCCGAGGTGATGTTTCCCCGCCGCCCCGAGGAGCGCCAGTTCGCCCTCCACCTGCGGCTTCTCCCCCCTTCCTTCTTTCCGCATGACACATGCATCCGTCCTTGAAAGGACCACCCATCATGACCACCACACTCGAACCCCCAGTACAGGAACAGCCCCGCACCCAGATCGCCACCGGTGTCCTCGACATCGACGGCAACGGGAAGGGGCACCTGCGGGCGCTGGACTGCCAGCCCTCGCCCACCGACCTCCAGGTCTCCCCCGCGCTGATCCGCCGTCACGGCCTGCGCAAGGGCGACCTCGTGGAAGGCGTCCGCGGCGGGCAGCGCGCCCTGACCGAGGTCGCGTTCGTCAACGGGCACACGCCCGGCGAACTGCGCGGCCGACGCCACTTCCATGACCTCACCCCGCTGCACCCGCGTGAGCGGCTCCACCTCGAACACCCGGCGGCCGGCCTGACCGGACGCGTCGCCGACCTGATCGCCCCCGTCGGCAAGGGCCAGCGCGGGCTGATCGTGGCCCCGCCCAAGACCGGCAAGACCGTGCTGCTCCAGCAGATCGCGGCCGCCGTCGCCGGCAACCACCCCGAGGCCCGCCTCATGGTCGTCCTGCTCGACGAACGTCCCGAGGAGGTTACCGACATGCGGCGCTCCGTGCGCGGCGAGGTGTACGCCTCCACCTTCGACAAGGCCCCCAGGCAGCACATCGCGCTGGCCGAGCTCGTGATCGAGCGGGCCAAGCGGCTCGTCGAGGCGGGCGAGGACGTCGTGATCCTCCTCGACTCGCTGACCCGGCTGTGCCGGGCGCACAACAACGCGGCCGCGTCCGGCGGCCGTACCCTCAGCGGCGGTGTCGACGCGACCGCGCTGATCGGCCCGAAGAAGTTCTTCGGCGCCGCACGCCTCGCCGAGGAGGGCGGCTCGCTCACCATCCTCGCCACCGCACTGGTAGAGACCGGCTCCCGTGCCGACGACTTCTACTTCGAGGAGCTGAAGAGCACCGGCAACATGGAGCTCCGCCTCAGCCGCGAGCTGGCCTCCCGCCGGGTCTTCCCGGCCGTCGAGATCAACCCGTCCGGCACCCGCCGAGAGGAACTCCTCCTCACCCCGGCCGAGTTGACGGCAGTACGGGGCTTGCGCAGGGCCCTCCAGTCGAGGGACGGCCAGGGCAGCACGGAAACCCTGCTGGAGCGCATGCGAAACACCCCGAACAACGCAACGTTCCTACGCCACATCCAGCCCACACTGCCTTCAAACTGACCTGGGCCTCCTCTTTCAGGGATGCGGGGCTGTATCGATGCGCGGCTCCGCCGCGTGGGCGCGACCAGCCCCCACCGGGCCCGCGGACGAATCACTAGCGCATCCGGGTGCTGACTCACCCCGTTCGGCCCGGCCATCACCCTCTACCGCAGGTCCGTTTCTACGTTTGCGGTATGACAATCGGATTCCCACCCCGGATCACCGTGTCGGCCTGCGCCCTCTGCCTCGCGGGCGTCCTCGCGTTCACCCCCGTCGCGGCGGCAGCCCACACCGGGTCGGATCCCGGCACAGCGACACCGCCACCCGCACTCCTGAACCGCCCCGACACCCAGGTCCGCCCGCACCCCGGCGCCCCCCAGATCCCGGATGTCTCCGCCCTGTCCTGGCTGGTCGCAGACACCCGCACCGGCGAGGTCCTCGCCGCGCACGACGCGCACCGCAGGCTCCCGCCCGCGAGCACCCTGAAGACACTGTTCGCCCTGACCGTCCTGCCCGTGCTCCCCGGCGGCATCCAGCACCGCGTCAGCGAGAAGGACCTGGCAGGCATCGGCGAGGGCAGCAGCCTGGTCGGGGTCGAGGAGGGCCACACGTACCGCGTCGCCGACCTGTGGCGCGGGGTCTTCCTCAATTCCGGGAACGACGCCGTGCACGTGCTGGCCTCCCTCAACGGCGGCTGGCAGACCACGGCCACACGGATGCAGGCCAAGGCCCGCGCTCTGGGCGCCCTCGACACCCATGTCGTCTCGCCGGACGGCTACGACACCGACGGCCAGGTGTCCTCCGCCTTCGACCTCGCGGTGTTCGGGCGGGCCGGGCTGCGCAACGAGGACTTCGCGCGGTACTGCTCCACCGCCGAGGCCGAGTTCCCCGGTGAGGGATCGTCGTACGGCATCCAGAACACGAATCGGCTGCTGACCGGCAACGACGGCGTCGAGCGGTATCCGGGGCTCATCGGGGTGAAGAACGGCTACACCACGAACGCCGGCAACACCCTTGTCGCGGCGGCGCGTCGGGGCGGGCGGGCGCTCGTCGTCACCGTGATGAACCCTCAGGCAGGCGGTGGTTTCACCGTGTACGAGGAGGCGCGCGAGTTGCTCGACTGGGGGTTCGCGGCGGCCGGGCGGGTCGATCCGGTGGGGTCGCTGGACGCGTTGCGGGCCAGGCCGAGGTCGGGGCCCGTGGCCGTGCCGGTGGCCGTGCCGGTGGCCGCGGCGGTCGTGCCGGACGAGGGTCCGGGCTGGGCCGAGACGGCGGCGATCGCGGCCGCCGTGGTGCTGGGCGCGGGCGCGGTGGTGGCGGCGTTGCGGCTCAGGGGCCAGCGGCTTCCCCCGGCCTGACCCGTCGGCAGCCACAGCAGCAGGCCGAGCGTGATCCAGGTGTACGTGTTGCTGCCGAGGAAGCCGTCGATGCCCGAGGAGTCGTCGAACCACAGCCACACGACACTCGTGCACATCACCGCGTAGAGGGCGCCCGCGATCCGCGGATGCCCGGCGCGGACCAGCACGGCGAAGGACGGCAGCAGCCACACGAGATGGTGCACCCAGGTGATCGGGCTGATCAGACACGCGGTCAGCCCGGTCAGCGCGAACGCGGCCGTCCAGTCCCCCGCGCCGACCGCGCGGCGCGCCCGCACCGCCCACACGGCCAGCACGAGCACCACGACCGTCGCCCACAGCGGGCGGCCCGGTTCGCCGAGCCGGGCCAGGACTCCTTGCAGGGACTGGTTGGAGACGTAGTCGAGGCGGCCCACCCGGGTGGTGTCCCACATCGCCTGGGTCCAGTAGAACCGCGAGGCGTCCGGGACCACCAGGGCCGCGAGCCCGGTCGCCCCGAGCGCCACAGCCGTCGCCACCGCGGCGGCTTTCCAGCGTCTGGCCAGCAGCAACAGGCCGATGAACAGGGCCGGCGTGAGCTTGATCGCCGCCGCGAGTCCGATGCCGGCGCCCGCCCAGCGGCCCCGGCCGGTGGACAGCAGCCAGCCGTCGCCGAGGACGAGGGCCAGCAGCAGGAGGTTCACCTGCCCGAAGCTGAAGGTGTCGCGCAACGGCTCGAACAGCGCCAGCCCACAGGCCACCAGCGCCCACCCGAACCAGCCGTACCGCCGCCACCCGGGCCCGGCCAGGATGCGCAGCACGACGGCGAGAGCCGCCAGGTTGAGGACCAGCCCCGCCCCGATCGCGGTGCCGAGGCCGAGGTACGCCATCGGGGCCATGCTGACGGCCGCGAACGGCGGGTAGGTGAAGCCGTACGTCGTCCCGGGCACCCGGTAGTCGTAGATCCGGCCGCCGTGGTGGAGCCAGGTGTGGACGGTGCCGTAGTAGACGCGCAGGTCGAACCAGTCGCGCAGCAGCGGGACGGTCGCCGTGAAGACGGCGACGACGACGGCGAGGGCCAGCACCAGGAGGAGTCTGCCGCGGTCGGTGCGGGGTGTTCTCATGCCGTACGTCCCAGGGCCGGTGCCGGTGCCTGTGCCGCCTGGCGGGCCTGCCAGAGGACGACGATCGCGAGGACGCCGCCGGAGACGGCCAGCACGAGTTGTCCGATGTCGGCGGGGCCGCCGCTGGGCAGGACCGCGAGGGCGAGGACTCCCGTCACGGCGGCCACCCGGTGCCGTACGGACGTGCTGGGCGCGGCGGCGGCGATGAGGAAGAGACCCCACAGGGCGTACCAGGGGCGGATCGCCGGGCCGAAGGCGGCCACGACCGCCAGGCTCAGGCCGAGCGCGTAGACCGGGCTCGGCCGCAGGCGCAGCCATATGGCGAGGATGGCCGCGCCGGTGACCGCGAGTCCGAGGGCGTGCCAGGCCGGGACGGCGAAGGGCGCGAGATCGCTGCCGAGGTGTTCCAGCAGGGCGCCGGTGGCGCGGCCGAGGAGACTGGTGAGGGCCCAGTTGTGCGCCGAGACGGGCGTGTCGAGGGCGCCTATCCAGCCGTAGCCCGTGCCCGCGATCGCGGTCGCGGCGACCGTGGTGGCCGCGGACGCGACGACGGTCGTCGTGACGGCCTTGGCCGGGCGGTGGCCCGCGCGGATCTGGAGCAGGACGACCGCGGCGAGCCCGAGCGCGGCCGGTGCCTTGACCAGGGCGGCGAGCGTGACGAGTACGGCGCCCAGGACCGGCCAGCGGCCGAGGGCGGCAACCAGGCCGACGCCGAGCAGCCCGAGCATGATCGCGTCGTTGTGGGCGCCCGCGACGAGGTGCAGAAGCACGAGCGGGTTGAGGGCGCCCAGCCAGAGCGCGGCGGCCGGGTCGGCGCCGCTGTGCCGGGCGAGCCGGGGCAGCGCGGCGGCCATCAGACCCACCCCGAGGAGGGCGACGAGCCGCATCCCGAAGAGCCCGGCGGGGAGCTCGCCTCGGGTCAGTCCGGACAACCCCGAGGCGAGGGCGAGGAACACCGGGCCGTACGGCGCGCCGGTGTGCTGCCACAGCGGGGCGACCTCGTCGGCGAGGGGACCGCCGAGCGTGGCGGGGCCGTGCGCGTAGACGTCCATGTGGGCGTCGACCATGGCGCCCTGCGCGAGATAGCTGTACACGTCCCGGCTGAACAGCGGCGGCGCGAGCAGCAGCGGGGCCGCCCACACGGCGAGGACCAGGAACAGGGAGCGCGGGGTGGGCGGTTCGGCGCCGCGGATCAGCTTGCCCAGCAGCAGCCAGGCCGCTATCAGCAGGACGACACCGAAGTAGACCCCGACCAGCCCGAGCGCCGCCTGCGCGGAGGCCGGGGAGAAGAGGTCGGCGGCCGGGAGCGCTCCGGCCGTCTCACCGCCCAGCGCCAGGACGGCGGTACCGGCCAGACCGAGCACCTGGCAGCGGCGGAGATCGACGGGAAAAGCCATGGCCAACACTCGCCAAGCGTGTCAACGCCGGATGGCGGGAAAGCGACCTGCCGCTCTCCGCACGGAGACCTGCGCATGACCTCCGTGTGATCCGCCCTCGGTACCGATGAGTTCCCCGTCCGCGACCAGTCTCCCTGATGACCGGCCTCTACAGAACGGACGTGATGACCGTGCCGAACAGCTCCGCCCACGCCAAGGTGAACGGCCAGGAGATGTACTACGAGATCCATGGCGTCGAACACGAGGACCGGCGCCCGCTGGTGCTGCTGCACGGCGGTGTCCAGACCGTCGGTCTCACCTTCGGGACGATGCTGCCCGCGCTGTCCGCCGAGCGGTACGTGATCGCCCCCGAACTCCAGGGCCACGGCCACACCGCCGACACCGACCGGGAACTGACGGTGCCGGACCTGGCCTCCGACGTGGTGGCGCTGCTCGACGAACTCGGCGTCCGGCAGGCCGACTTCATCGGGTTCAGCCTCGGTGGACTGGTCGCCCTGGAGATCGCGGTCCGGCACCCGGAGCGGGTCGGACGGCTCGTGCCGGCCGCCATCGCGTACTCCCAGGACGGCTTCCACAACGAGGTCCGCACCCCCGACTTCAGCTCACCGCGGCTGCCCAGTAAGGCCGACTTCCAGGAGATGGCCGACGCCTACGCGGCCGTCGCACCGCACCCCGAGCACTTCCAGGACTTCTTCGCCAAGACCTCGGCGGCGGCGAACGCCCCGCTGCCCTGGACGGCCGACGACCTGCGCACGGTGACCGCGCCCACGCTCCTCGTGATCGGCGACACGGACTTCTTCCACGTCGAGCACCTCGCCGAGATGCAGCGGCTGATCCCCGATGCGCAACTCGCCGTGCTGCCCGGCACCACGCACATGGAACTCATGCGGCGGAAGGTGCTGTTGCCACTGATCACCGAGTTCCTGGCCTGACGGCGGTCAGAACACGGACACACCGGTCAGTGTCGTGAAGCGGTCGAGGGCGGCGACGCCGGCCACCGAGTTCCCGCGCTCGTCGAGCCCGGGGCCCCACACGGCGAGGGTGCACCGGCCCGGGACGATCGCGATGATCCCGCCGCCCACCCCGCTCTTGCCGGGCAGCCCCACCCGGTAGGCGAACTCACCCGCGGCGTCGTACGTCCCGCACGTCAGCATCACCGCGTTGACCTGCTTGGCCTGGGTGAGGGTGAGCAGCCGGCTGCCGTCGGCGCGACTGCCGTGCCGGGCCAGGAACCCGGCGGCGAGCGCGAGGTCGGCGCAGGACGCCTCGATCGAGCACTGCCGGAAGTACTGGTCCAGGAGGACGGGCACCTCGTTGTCGATGTTCCCGTAGGACTTCATGAAGTGCGCGAGGGCCGCGTTGCGGTCACCGTTCGCCGACTCGGAGGCGGCGACCTCCTTGTCGAAACCGAGGGAGGGGTTGCCGCTCTCGGTGCGCAGGAAGGTGAGCAGTTCGCCGGCCGCGTCTCCGGTACGGGTCTGGAGGCGGTCGGTGACGACGAGCGCGCCCGCGTTGATGAACGGGTTGCGCGGGATGCCGCTCTCGTACTCCAGCTGGACAAGGGAGTTGAAGGGGTTGCCGGAGGGCTCGCGCCCCACGTGTTCCCAGAGTTCGTCGCCCTCGCGGGCCAGGTCGAGGGCGAGGGTGAAGACCTTGGTGATGGACTGCGTGGAGAACGGCTGCCGCCAGTCCCCCACTCCGTACACCGTGCCGTCCAGTTCCGCGACGGCCATGCCGAAGCGGCGCGGGTCGCAGGCCGCGAGCGCCGGGATGTAGTCGGCGGGCCGGCCGCGGCCGGGGGTCCGCTCGATCTCACCGGCGATGCGCTCCAGGACCGGCTGGAAAGCCATCGATGGGGACATGATCACCATTGTGCCTCCGGGCCGGTTCTGGTGCGCGTCCGCGGCTCAGACCGCCACGGGGCCGCTGCCGGCCAGGACCTCGGGCCGCAGCAGGGCGGCGAGCGTCTCGGCGGGCAACAGGCCCTTCTCCAGGACGAGTTCGGCCACGCCCCGGCCGGTGGCGAGGGCCTCCTTGGCGATGTCGGTGGCGGCCGTGTACCCGATGTGCGGGTTCAACGCGGTCACCAGACCGATCGAGTTCTCCACGCTCGCGCGCAGCGCCTCGGTGTTGGCGGTGATGCCGTCCACACAGCGCTCGGCGAGGGTGAGGCAGGCGGCGCGCAGATGCGTGATGGACTCCGACAGCGAGTGCAGGATGATCGGCTCGAACGCGTTGAGCTGGAGCTGCCCGGCCTCGGCGGCCATCGTGATCGTGACGTCGTTGCCGATCACCTCGAAGGCGACCTGGTTGACGACCTCGGGGATCACCGGGTTCACCTTGCCGGGCATGATGCTCGAACCGGCCTGCACCGGCGGCAGGTTGATCTCGCCGAGCCCCGCGCGCGGCCCCGAGGACAGCAGCCGCAGGTCGTTGCAGCTCTTGGAGAGCTTGACCGCGACCCGCTTCAGCACACCCGACATCTGGACGAACGCCCCGCAGTCCTGCGTGGCTTCGACCAGGTTGGCCGCCGTCACCAACGGCAGCCCGGTGATCTCCGAGAGATGCCGCCGGGCCGACTCCGCATAGCCAGCAGGTGCATTGAGTCCGGTCCCGATGGCCGTGGCCCCGAGGTTGATCTCATGGATCAACTGGACAGCCTCGTCGAGACGTTGACGATCCTCGTCAATCATGACCGCATACGCCGAGAACTCTTGACCGAGCGTCATCGGCACCGCGTCCTGCAACTGTGTACGGCCCATCTTGAGCACGTCACGGAACTCAACAGCCTTACGGGCAAAGGCGTCCTGCAGTACAGCCATCGCCTTGAGCAGTCCATGCACGGCGAAGACGGTCGCTATCTTGACCGCGGTCGGATACACGTCATTGGTCGACTGCCCCAGGTTGACGTCCTCGTTGGGGTGCAGGTACCGGTACTCCCCCTTGCCATGCCCGAGCAACTCCAACGCTCGGTTGGCGACAACCTCGTTGGCGTTCATGTTGGTCGAGGTACCGGCCCCGCCCTGAACCACGTCCACGACGAACTGGTCGTGCAGCTTCCCGGCCCGGATCTCCTGACAGGCGGCGACAATCACGCCCGCCTTTTCAGGCGCCAACAGCCCAAGCTCCTCATTGGCGAGAGCAGCAGCTTCCTTGACGGCAGCGAGCGCATCGATCAAGTGCGGATAGGTGGAGATAGGCGTCCCGGTGATAGGGAAGTTCTCCGTGGCCCGCAGGGTGTGAACACCCCAGTAGGCATCGCCGGGTACATCCCGATCCCCGAGCAGATCATGCTCGCGACGAACAGCAACGGTCATGAGGGTCACCTTCCAAAGAGGTCAAGGGACAACGCCCTGCTTTTCAGGGGCGCGGGGAACTGCGCGACCAGCCCCCACCGGCCCGCAGATCCCCACAACCGATCTAGGCACACGCGGACAACGGCGACACAGGGTCCAAAGCCCGCACAGGCCGAACACAACCCACCGGCTCGCCGCCACCGAGCAACGACTCCCCCGCGAACTCGCCAAGCAACGAAGGAGAAACCCCGGCCCGCACAAGACCTGCGGCCGCCACAGGCACCCGCGCCCGATTCGCCCCGTCAGACACCTTCACAGCAACAGCCCGCCCATCAGGCAACGCAGCAACCTGAACCCCTTCGAACCCGTCCTTGGCCAGCAGCCCGGGAACGGCCCGCATCAACGCGGCCACATCCCGCCCCGACCCGGACGCCATCTCCGCATGCTCACGCATCGCATCGGCGACCCGAGCCTCAGGCGTACCAGGCGCAGCTGTAGTGATCCGAGCGACGGCCCGAGCAAGCCCGTGCAGGGAGATGGAGAACAAAGGAGCCCCGCACCCGTCGACGCTCACCCGAGCGATCCGCTGCCCGGTGAGGTCCTCGACGATCTCCGCGATCGCCTGCTGAAGCGGATGCGCGGGATCGAGATAGTCATCGAGCGACCAACCATTGAGCTTCGACACGTACAGCATGGCCGCGTGCTTCCCGGAACAGTTCTGGGCGAGCCGCGACGGCAGCCGCCCCTCACGCACCCAGGCATCGCGGACGACCGGGTCGTAGGGCACATCAGGGACGTTGCGCAGAGAGTCCTCGGTGAGCCCGGCGAGTTCGAGGATGCGCCGGGTCCCGGCGAGGTGGCGTTCCTCGCCGGAGTGGCTGGCGGCGGCGAGCGAGAGCAGCTCGCCGTCGAGTGGCAGCCCGGCCCGCACCATGGCGACGGCCTGGACGGGCTTGATCGCCGAGCGCGGATAGAACGCCGCCTCGATGTCGCCGATCTGGAGCTGGACCTGGCCGTCGGCGTCGAGGACGACGACGGAGCCGTAGTGGATGCCCTCGATCACTCCGCCGCGTATGAGGTGGGCGACGGGTGCGTGGAGGGGTTCACGGATGAGGGGTGGGTCCGCGAGGGAACTGCTGTACATCACTGCCTGTCAGGGTCAGGACGACGTGGGTCTCACGCGTCGGGTGCGGTGGAGGACGTGCTCGCCACGCGGCGGCGGACGGCGAACCATCCGGCGACCAGCGCGGCGGCGATCAGCGGCAGGCACAGCACGGTGGTGCGTCCGGCGCCGCCGTCGGCGTACATGAGGACCAGGACGGAGGCGAGGAAGGCCAGCGTCACGAGTTCGGTCCAGGGGGAACCCGGCAACCGGTAGCCGGGCCGGGTCAGTTCGCCCTTCTCGGTCTTCTGCCAGAAGAGGAAGTGACAGAGCATGATCATGCCCCAGGTGGCGAGGATGCCGATCGCCGCGAAGTTGAGGACGATCTCGAACGCGTCCGCCGGCACCACGAAGTTGAGGCCGACGCCGAGGACGCAGATTCCGCTGGTGAGCAGGATGCCGCCGTAGGGGACCTGGCTGCGGCTCATGACCGAGGTGAACTTGGGGGCGGAGCCGGACATCGCCATGGAGCGGAGGATGCGGCCGGTGGAGTAGAGGCCGGAGTTGAGCGAGGACATGGCCGCGGTGAGGACGACGAGGTTCATGACCCCGCCCGCCGCCGGGATGCCGATCTGGGAGAGGACCGTGACGAACGGGCTCTGGCCGGAGGTGTACTTGTTCCAGGGCAGCAGCATCGACAGCAGGACGACCGAGCCGACGTAGAAGAGGCCGACGCGCCACATGATCGAGTTGATCGCCTTCGGCATGATCTTCTCGGGGTTCTCGGTCTCGCCGGCGGCGACGCCGACCAACTCGACCGAGGCGTAGGCGAAGACGACGCCCTGGATGATCAGGAGCATGGGCAGCAGGCCGTTGGGGAAGATGCCGCCGTTGTCGGTGATCAGGGACGGGCCGGGGGTCGAACCGTCGACCTGGTGCTGGGTGACCAGCAGGAAGATGCCGATGAGCATGAAGACGACGAGCGCGCTGACCTTGATGATCGCGAACCAGAACTCCAGCTCGCCGAACATCCTCACCGAGATCAGGTTCACCGTGAGGACCACGGCGAGGGCGATGAGTGCGATCACCCACTGGGGGATGTCGGAGAACATGCTCCAGTAGTGGGTGTAGACGGCCACGGCGGTGATGTCGGCGATGCCGGTGGTGGCCCAGTTCAGGAAGTACATCCAGCCCGCTACGTAGGCCCCCTTCTCGCCGAGGAACTCGCGGGCGTACGACACGAAGGCGCCGGACGAGGGCCGGTACAGGACGAGTTCGCCCAGCGCGCGTACGACGAGGAAGGCGAAGAGTCCGCAGACCGCGTACGCGATGAACAGTGAGGGGCCTGCGTCGGCGAGGCGGCCGCCGGCGCCGAGGAAGAGGCCGGTGCCTATCGCGCCGCCGATGGCGATCATGTTGACGTGCCGGGACTTCAGGGACTTGCTGTAGCCCGCGTCGCCGGCGTCTACATGGCCGGATCGTTTCTGCACGCTGTCGTGCAGGGACTGCTCGCTCACGCCTCGGGTTCGCCTTCCGTGGGGGTCTTCGTGCGCGTGGGGCGCACGATGTCGGTGAGGGTCGTCTCGACCCGGTCGAGGTGGTGGGACATGGCCTCGACGGCGTCCGGCTCGCTGCCGTCGATCAGCGCCTCGACGATCGCCCGGTGCTCGCGGTTGGACTGCTCGCGTCGGCCGCCGAGTTCGTTGAGGAACGCGGACTGGCGGGCCAGCGCGTCGCGGATCTCCTCGATGACCCGGCGGAACACCGGGTTCTGGGCGGCCTCCGCCACGGCGAGGTGGAAGAGCGTGTCCATCGCGACCCACGCGGTGGTGTCCGTCTCCCGCTCCATGCGGTCCAGGAGGTGGGCCAGGTGGTCCAGGTTCTCCGGGGTGCGGCGCAGTGCCGCGTACCCGGCGACCGGGATCTCGATGTGGCGGCGCACTTCGAGGAGGTCACTGGCCGCGTAGTCGCCGAAGGTGGGGTCCTCCACGGCGTTGGCGACCACGAAGGTGCCCTTGCCGGTCTTGGAGACGGTCAGCCCCATGGTCTGCAGGGCCCGCAGGGCCTCGCGGAGCACGGGCCTGCTGATCTCCAGGGTGCGGCACAGCTCCGCCTCGGAGGGGAGCTTGTCGCCGATGGCGTAGTCGCCGCGCTCGATGGCGCCGCGGAGGTGGACAAGCACCGCTTCCATGGCGCTGACGCGCCGCGGCCCGACTCCACCTGTCTGGCTGTCTGACAGGTTCACGGACGTGATCCTGCGGGTGACGGGACAGTGCTGTCAAGCGATCGGAAAGGAAAAATTCAGCGGGCGTGAAGCCTGAAAATCCGGCTTCACGCCCGCTGCGATGATCGTCCGCCCGGTGTCGGCCGCTGTCAGCTGTCGAGCACACCCGTGCCGAGCAGCCCGAACAGCAGGACGCCGATGATGATCCGGTAGATCACGAACGCGTTGAAGGAGTGCTTCGCGACGAACTTCAGCAGCCAGGCGATGGAGCCGTAGGCCACCACGAACGACACGATCGTGCCGACGGCCAGCGGGGCGGCGCCCACGCCCGTCCCCAGGGCGTCCTTCAGCTCGTAGATGCCGGCGCCGGTCAGCGCGGGGATGCCGAGGAAGAAGGAGAGCCGGGTGGCGGCGACGCGGTCCAGGTCGAGGATGAGGCCGGTGGACATGGTGGCGCCGGAGCGCGAGAAACCGGGGAAGAGCAGCGCCAGGATCTGCGAACTGCCCACCAGCATCGCGTCCTTGAACGTGGTGTCGTCCTCACCGCGCTTGTGCCGGCCCATCTGGTCGGCCACCCACATGACACCACTGCCGACGATCAGCGAGGCGGCGACCACCCACAGCGAGCCGAGCGGCCCGTCGATGAGCGGCTTCGCGGCCAGGCCCACGAGCACGATGGGGATCGTCGCGTAGATCACCCACCAGGCGAACTTGTAGTCGTGGTGATAGCGCTCCTCGCGATTGCGCAGGCCACGGCCCCACGCGGTCACGATCCGCACGATGTCCTTGAAGAAGTACACGAGCACGGCGGCGATGGCGCCGACCTGGATGACGGCCGAGAACCCGACGACGGCGTTGTCGTCGACGGGGATCTTCATCAGCCCTTCGACGATCTTCAGATGACCCGTGGAGGAGACCGGCAGGAACTCGGTCACCCCCTCGACGACTCCGAGGACGGCGGCCTGACCGACGCTGATGACGCTCATGAGATCCAGTTCTGGGAGTTGGTCGACAGTGCTGTAGACAATAGCGCCGGGGACGGTCCGGCTCGGGCACGGGAGACGCCCGAGCCCTTACGTCCACAGGGCCTGCGCGATGGACACCCCGACAAATGCCGCACCGAGGCCCGCCGTCACGCTGCCGACGACGTTGGCGGCAGCGTAGAGCCCCGCCCCTGTCTCGGTCAGCCGCAGTGTCTCGTACGAGAAGGTCGAGTACGTCGTCAGGGCCCCGCACAGGCCCGTCCCGACGAGGAGTTGGAGATGCGAACCCGCGGCGCCCGCGGACACCGCACCGGTCAGCACACCGAGAATCAGACAGCCGGTGACGTTCACCGCGAAGGTGCCCCACGGGAAAACGGAGTCGTGTCCGGTCTGCACCGCGCGGTCGGTGAGATACCGGAGCGGGGCACCGACCATGGCTCCCGCGACGACCAACACCCAGTTCACAACGACCTCTTACCCTTCGCACCCGTTTCTCCGGAGTCCTCCGCGCGGCCGACATACCGGATGACCTCGCAGTCGTCGAGGATCACGAGTCCCTCGCCGACGAGTTCGTCGAGCTGCGGCAGGAACGCCCGTACGCGCTCCTCGGTGTCCACGATCACGATCGCCACCGGCAGGTCCTCACTCAGCGACAGCAGCCGTGAGGTGTGGATCAGGGAGGAGGCGCCGAAGCCCTCGATGCCCCGGAACACGCTGGCACCGGCCAGCCCGGCCGCGTGGGCGCGGTGGACGATCTCCGTGTAGAGGGGCTTGTGGTGCCAGGTGTCGTTCTCGCCGATGAAGACGGTCACGCGCAGGGCGCTGCCGGTCAGTCTGGTCATCGCTGCCTCCACTTCAGGACGCGCCGGGCCGCCGTCACCGCGAGCCAGACCGCCGCGAGGGCCGCGATCAGGGTCGCGGCGAGATAGGCCAGCGCGGTGCGGGGATGGCCCGCGTCGACCAGCTTCTGGATGTCGACGGCGTACGTCGAGAACGTGGTGAAACCGCCGAGCACACCGGTACCGAAGAACGGTCGCACCAGCCTGTGGGCGGCCCACACATCGGTGATGACCACCATGAACACACCGATCACGGCACACCCGACGACATTGATCCCGAACGTCGTCCAGGGAAACCCGCCGCTCTGCGCGGGCCACCACAGCGAAGCCGCGTACCGGGCCACGGCCCCGATCGCACCGCCGAGCGCGACCACCGCGACGACGGGCCCCTGACCGCGCCAGACGGACCGGCGCGGGGCCTTGGCCCGGGCACGCAGACTCTCGGCTTCGGGAGCTGTCATGGCCGTACGTCTCCTACTCGTCGGGGGCCCTGTGGGCGCACGCCGTCACAAGTAGGGACCGTTGGCGGCAGCTGCCGCGGTTCGGGTACGGCGGGCCCCACCGCCGCGCCGCGAGAGCTGATCGCGGCCGGGCATCAGGGTAACGCCGGGGGCGTGCCGGGGTCACTTCGGGGCGGGCGGCTCGCACAGCGCGACACCGCGTTCGCGCAGGCTGCCCAGCACGAGGTGGCCGGCCGCCTCGCAGACGCCGGTGACCATGCGGAAGGGCGAGCCGCGCCCGACGAGGTGGTGGACGACACGCCCTTCGTCGTCGACCGCGAGAGCCCCGATGGTGCCCGTTGGGCGGTAGGGCGCGCGTACGGCGATCCGGGCGGCGGTGTGCCGTACGGCGACCGGGGCGCGGTGGAGGCGGTCGAGCGGGGGCACCCGGGGTCCGGCCAGGGCCACCCAGAGCGGTCCGTCGGGGCCCGCACGCCAGATGTTGTCGGGCATGCCGGGGAGATCCTCGACGAAGGGTTCGCCACGGCCCGCCCGCTGTCCGGTGAGCCAGTAGCGGGTGAGGCGGTGGGCGCCGGTCTCGGCGATCACCAGGAAGGACTCATCGGCGCTGGGAGCAAGGCCGTTGGCGAACTGGAGCCCCTCCAGGAGGACTTCGGGGGTGTCACTGTCGGGCGCGAGGCGCAACAGCCGTCCTGTGCCGGTGTGTTCGACGATGTCGCCGATCCACTGGTGGAGTGGATAGCGGCGACTGGAGACGGTGAAGTACACGCTGCCGTCGGACAGGGCGACCACGTTGCTGCAGAACCGCAGCGGCTCCCCCGCCACCGAGTCGGCGAGGACGCGGACGGTGCGGTCGCGGTCGTCCAGGTCGATCCGCAGCAGTCCGCGTTCCGCGTCGCACACCAACAGGCCGTTGTCCGGGAGGAGTTCGAGGCCGAGCGGTCTGCCGCCGGTGTCGGCGAGGGTCTCCACCCGCACCGCCTCGGGGTCGATCAGTCCGTCGAGGCGGAGGATGCGGCCGTCGTCGACGCCGGTCAGCACCCGGCCGCGGGCATCGGCGACCACGTCCTCCGGACCGTGGCCGCCGATCGCGACGTAGCGGCGGACGAGCAGTGCCTCGGGTCGGTCCATGAAAGCCTCCGCGGTTCGGGCCGGCGCGCGTACGCTTGCTTCTCTTCCCGGTCATCTGCTTCTCTTCCCGGTCGTCGCGGCACCGGTCACGTTTGCCGAGGATATTGCTGGTGACCCGGATCCCGCTGCCCGTCGGCGAGAAGGGGGCCCTCATGTCACGGTCGGCCACCCAGCGTGCGGAACGTCCGCGGTGAGACGGGTGCGCGCGGCGTGGCAGGGGCTGGGGTTCGCCGAACTCAACCGGCGCGGGCGGGAGTTGGAGCTGCTGCACCGGGCGATGGGATTCGCGACGCTCGCCCTGGTCACCCTCGCACCCCTGCTCATCGTGGTGGCCGCGGCCGATCCGCTGGGGCACGGCGGGTTCGCGCTGTGGCTGGTGGACGGCATGGACCTGTCCGGCCGGTCCGCCCGCGCGCTCATCGACGTCTTCACCCCGCCCCGCAAGGTCATCGGCGCCACCAGCGCGTGGAGCATGGCGCTGCTCGCGCTGTTCGGCCTGTCCTTCGCGTCGAGTGTGCAGAGCGGCTACGAGCATGTGTGGCTCCCGACCGGTGCCCCGTGGAACCGCATCTGGCGCCAACTCATCTGGCTGGTCATGCTGATGGGCTACCTGTACGCGCAGGTGCAGACCCGCAACGTCCTCCAGGGCACGCCCCGCATCCTGCTCAGCATGGCGGCCGGCCTGCTGTTCTTCTGGTGGGGCCCGCACTTCCTGCTCAACCACCGGGTCCCCTGGCGCTATCTGCTCCCGGGCGCCCTCGCCACGATGGCGGGCCTGGTCGGCCTGCGCTGGTTCTCGTACCTGGTGTTCACCCCGCTGCTGGTCACCAACGCGGTCAGCTACGGCCCGGTCGGCACGGTCCTGGTGGTGGAGTCCTGGCTGGTCGGCGTGGGCTTCGTGCTCTACGGCGGCGCGCTGGTGGGCAGGCTGCTGTGCGAGCGGTTCGGGGATCCCGACGCGGCGTTCCGCACGGAACCGGAAGCCCCGGACGCAGTAGGCGCAGCGGGCGCGGAGCAGGAGGAGCCGCCGACGCGCTCCCAGCAGGACACGGTGTGAGGCGTCGCTACCAGCCCTTCTCGAACATCCGGGCCACCTCGGCGATACGGACCTCGTCGCGCCGGTAGTAGGTGCGCAGCCGGATCCGCCGCGTACGCAACAGGCCCAGATCCACGAGGAGTTCGAGGTGGGTGTCGGCGACCTGGCGGGACACGCCGAGCTTGGCCGCCACGGCCTCCGAGGTGACACCGGCCTCGGGGACACACCGATGGTCCGGGAAGTGGGTGGCCGGATCTCTCAGCCACTCCAGGATGTCCAACCGTCGCTGACTTGTCGGAGTCCTCAGCATCTCGTGACCCTCCGTTCTGCGCGCCGCTTGCCGCGCCCTTCCACTCTCCCGCAGCACGGTCCGCCGCGTCCCGGACTCGGTGACCCTTGTCCGGGACCGTCCGGTCCTGTTCGAGGGCCCGATCGGCCCTGGGGCACGGGGCCACGGGCGGGGCGCGGCCACACCGACGTGACCCGGCGTCGGCTCCCGAGGCCGGTGTTGGCCGAACCACACCGCCGTAGCCGAACAGAACCGCACGCCCGGAAGACCGCCCGCCCGGAAGGAGGACGTCCCCCTCCACCCGCGGCTCGCGGCTCGCGCGGGCGGAGGGGAGTCGGCTCAGCCGTCGAGTCGTACGACCCGGACGGCTCCGGCGGGGACCGCGAGGCCGCCCGCGGCCGGTTCGCCGGTCAGCAGCTCGGTGCCCTCGGCGCCGAGCGGCACCTTGACGTCCGAGGCGCTGTGGTTGATCGCGAAGAGGAAACTGCCCGACTCGCCTTCCCTGCGCACGACTTCGACGTCGTACGGCAGGTCGGCGCGCGGCGCGATCCGGGCGTCCTCGGTGGCCCAGCCGAGCAGGGCGTCCAGGCCGTGGGCGTCGAGACGGGTCGACACGTACCAGGCGGTGCCCTCGCCGAGGCGGTGCCGGGTGACGGCCGGGTGGTCGGCGGTGAGGCCTTCGGCGTACGTCCACACGGTCTCGGCGCCGTTCGGGACCACGAACTCGGTCCATACGTCGCCGGTGAGTTCGGAGCCGTCGGGTCCGGTGATGCGCACCCGCTGGTCGGCCAGGAGCGGCGAGAACTCCTCGACGGTCAGGCCGAGTACGTCCCGCAGCGCGCCCGGACAGGCGCCCTCGTGGACGGCGTCGTGCTCGTCGACGATGCCGGAGAAGTAGGAGACGACGAGGGTGCCGCCGTTCTCGACGTACCGCTGGAGGTTGCGCCCGGCCGCCTCCGTCATCAGATAGAGGGCAGGCACGACGACAAGGGGATAGGCCGACAAGTCGGCTTCCGGGTGGGCGAAGTCGACTGTGAGGTGGCGGTCGTAGAGGGCCTCGTAGAAGGCGTCGGCGCGCTCGCGGGCGTCGTGGTCCTCGCTGGGGCGCCACTCCAGTTTCTGCGCCCACCACGACTGCCAGTCCCATACGACGGCCACGTCGGCTTGTGTGCGGGTGCCGCGGAGCGGGGTCAACGCGTCGACGGAGGCGCCGAGTTGGGCGACCTCGCGCCAGACGCGGGTCCCGGTGCCGCCGTGCGGGAGCATCGCGGAGTGGAACTTCTCGGCGCCGCGCCGGGACTGGCGCCACTGGAAGAACATCGCGCCGTCCGATCCGCGTGCCACGTGGGAGAGGGCGTTGCGGGCCATCTGGCCGGGGGCCTTGGCGGGGTTGCGGGGCTGCCAGTTGACGCCCGAGGTGGAGTGTTCGAGGAGCAGCCAGGGGGCGCCGCCGGCGACGGAGCGGGTGAGGTCGGCGGCCATCGCGAGGTTGACGTGGGTGCGGCGGCCGTCGGTGATCAGGTAGTGGTCGTTGGTGACGAGGTCGACCTCGCGGCCCCAGGCCCAGTAGTCGACGGACTCGCACTGGCTGAGGGCGGCCATGAAGTTGGTGGTGACCGGGATGCCGGGCGCGAGGCGGTGCAGGATGTCCCGTTCCGCCACGAAGTTCTCGCGCATCGTGGCGTCGGCGAACCGCGTGTAGTCCAGCGCCTGGGCCGGGTTGACGGCGGTCGGGGTGAGGCGCGGCGGGTTGATCTGGCCGAGGTCTCCGTAGCGCTGGCCCCAAAAGGCGGTGCCCCAGGCCTCGTTGACCCCGTCGACGGTCTGGTACGTCGTGGTCAGCCAGCGGCGGAAGTGGGCGGCGCAGGAGTCGCAGTAGCAGGCGGAGACGGGGACGCCGTACTCGTTGAAGACGTGCCACATCGCGAGGGCGGGGTGGTCGCCGTAGCGCTCGGCGAGCTGGGTGGTGATGGTCGCGGCGGCGGCGCGGTAGTCGGCGTTGCTGTGGCAGATCGCGCCGCGTGAGCCGAACTCGTAGCGGGTGCCGTCGGCGGTGACGGGCAGGGCCTCGGGGTGGGCGCGGTAGAACCAGGCGGGCGGGGAGACCGTGGGCGTGCCGAGGTCGACGCGTATGCCGTTCTCGTGCAGCAGGCCGATGATCCGGTCCAGCCAGCCGAAGTCGTACACACCCTGCTCGGGTTCCAGCAGTGCCCAGGAGAAGATCCCGACGCTCACCATGGTGACGCCGGCCTCCCGCATCAGCCGGACGTCCTCCTGCCAGACGCTCTCCGGCCACTGCTCGGGGTTGTAGTCCCCACCGAAGGCGAGCCTGGTGAGGCCCTTAGGGGTGGTCGCCGGCATGGATCTCTCCCGTAGTCGATCATTTGGGAACGTGCACACAGCACGCCCGAGGGCGCTGCCCCAACATAACCGCACGCCCGCGACCGGTGACAAGTGTCCTTGATGTTTCTCTGCTGTGAACGCTCCCATATCCGTGCTTCTGGCCACGGGCCCGGGAGCCGTAGAGTCTTGACCATGAGCAATACGGGGGGTCGGCGCAGGCCGCCGACGATCCATGACGTGGCGCGCGAGGCCGGCGTCTCGCGGGGCACGGTGTCGCGTGTCCTCAACGGCGGGCACTATGTGAGCCCGGCCGCGCAGGAGGCCGTCAACGCGGCCATCCGCAGGACGGGTTACGTCGTGAACCGGCACGCCCGTTCACTGATCACCGGGCGCTCGGACTCGGTCGGCTTCCTGCTGACGGAACCGCAGGAGAAGTTCTTCGAGGACCCCAACTTCAACGTCCTGCTGCGCGGCTGCACGCAGGCGCTGGCCGCGCACGACATCCCGCTGCTGCTGATGCTGGCCGGCACCGAGGACGAACGGCGGCGCCTCACGCGGTACATCACCTCCGGGCACGTGGACGGGGTGCTGCTGGTCTCCAGTCACTCCGGGAACCCGGTGGCGGAGGAGCTGAGCGATGCGGGCGTACCGCTGGTCGCGTGCGGCAAGCCGATCGGGCTGGGCTCCAAGGTGAGTTACGTCGCCGCCGACGACCGGGACGGCGCCCGCGACATGACCCGGCACCTGCTCTCCCTCGGCCGCCGCCGCATCGGCACGGTCACCGGTCCGCTGGACACCCCGGGCGGCGTCGAGCGCCTCGCCGGCTACAAGGAGGTGCTCGCCGAGGCGGGCATCGAGGTGGACGAGCACCTCGTCGTCTCCGGCGACTACAGCCGGCTCAGCGGCGAGCGGGGCGCCGAGCGGCTGCTCGCGCAAGTCCCGGACCTGGACGCCGTGTTCGTCGCCTCGGACCTGATGGCACGGGGCGTACTGACCACGCTGGAACGGGCCGGGCGACGGGTACCGGAGGACGTGGCGGTCGGCGGCTTCGACGACTCCCCCGCCGCGCTGGCGTCCAGCCCCGAACTCACCACGATGCGGCAGCCGTTCGACCGGATCAGCGCGGAGATGGTGCGGGTGCTGCTGGCGCAGATCGGGGGCGAGGACACGGCGGCGGTGATACTGCCCACGGAGTTGGTGAAGCGGGAGTCGACGTGAACGGGCGGGCTCTCAGGGGGAGTTGACCTAACGGCTCGGTGAGCGTGGGGAGTTGAGGGGGCGAGCTGCGCGCTCGCCCCCTCTTCGTCGCCGTCAGGCGGACGGGTTGACGATCACCTCGGCCGAGTTGTTCTCGGTGTTCGGGTCGAAGGGGAAGGACGTGCCCGCGTAGGGCTGGGTGACGACGTGGCCCGTCGCATCCGGGACGACCCGGTCGACGCGGAGCTGGAACGGGAAGCTGACGTCCAGGTCCGGCTTGGCCCAGGTCGGCAGGGTGCACGCGTAGTGGCCGATGGTCGGGTCGTCGCCGGAGGTCCAGGCGGTGTGGCAGGTCTTGGGGACGGACGTGGCGGTGGTGCCCTCCGGGAGGTAGAAGTCGATCGTGGTGATCGGGTCGCCGGCGCTGACGTCGCCTGCCCAGGCAGGCCCGTGGTTGGCGAAGCGGAAGCCGGAGGTGACGGTGTCACCGGCCGCGCCGCTCGCCTCGGTGCCGTACACGGCGAAGTCGGCGGTGTTGTCCGCGTTGATGTGCCACGAGCGGCTGTTGTCGGAGCTGTCGAGGTCGGTGACATCGCCGAGGGGCTCGACGTCGTCGTCGAACCGGTCGTAGAGCGCGCGAGAGGTGACGGCGAGAAGGAGCGGCTCCGGCAGTTCCACGGTGGCGCCGGGGGCGACATCGGTGTCGAAGGAGCAGGTTGCGTACGTCATGGGCATGAGGGTGCCGTTGACGTCCGGCTCGGTGTAGGTGCACTGCGGGTAGCGGGTGGTGATGTCGAGGCCGTACGTCGCCCACATGCTCAGGCTGAATCCGTGGGCGGTCTCGTTGCCGGTGTTGGTGATCGCGTACGGCGCGGTGAGGCTGGTGCCGGGCTCGACGCCGGTGGCGTCCTGCGGGGCGCTGATCCCGAGGTCCACGCCGGAGCCGACGGTGACGGTGGTGTCGTCGCTGCGCAGGGCGACGAGCGTGCCGTCGGGGCCGCCGGTGGCCTCGGCGGAGTACTTGACCGCGCCCTGGGCTCCGATGGCGGCGCCGGCGACGGCCCGCACCTTCAACCGCACCTGCGCGCTGTAGCGGATCGGCACGTCCCCGGTGTCGCACACGGCGACGGTGCCGCTGTCCTCCGGCGTGCAGTTGTCGGGCCAGGCCACCTCGGCGACCCCCGCGAGCCCGGAGGCATCGACGGTCAGCCGTCCGTCGGTCACGGTGAAGCCGGCATTGCTGTGCGTCAGACCCAGCGCCAGCGGCCGGTACTGCGCGACACCACCGTCAGGAGCGACGGTCGCCGCCACGTCGTACGGCGACTGGATCGCCAGCGAATCGGTCTGCGGTACGTCGTCGGCGACCGCCGCCCCACTCCCGAGACCGGCGACGGCCAACGCCCCGACGGCTCCGGCACATGCCCCGCGACGCAGCACACGTCCGACGGAGACAGAACTCATGAAATCCCCCAGCTGGGACAGAAGAGACCCCGGCAAGTGACCAACACCGGGCGGGAGTTGGACGGGGTGCCGGGGTGGAAGGTTGTAGGTGGGGGGCGTGGGGCGGGTGGTTCTTACCGTTTTCTTGATCGGTATCGGTATCGGAATCGGTATCGGTACGCCGCCAGCCACCTACAGCGGTGGAAGGCTGCGCTTCTTCAATCTCTGTCGACGGCGGCGAGGGAGGGGGCCGACAGCCACGAAGAAAAGGGCGAAGGCGACCAGGCTCACCGCCTGCAGCAGGTGCGGCAACCAGGACCACCATGGATCAGGGTCCGACAGGGAAGCCACGATCGCGCCGACTCCGATGACGAACGACGCCACCAAGTAGGTCCAGAACCACCACGGCGCACGACGGTCCGCCATGCTGCTCCCCCTCATGCCCGCTGCGAAGTCCGGATTTCGTCAGGACAGGGTGCCACGGCCGTACGACACAGGGCAGCCGGTCACGGACGCCGACCGCACCCACCCCACCCGGTGCCATCGAGTGCCATCCAATGCCACTCGATCAGGATTGAAGAAGCCCCCGCCCCCTCCCCCGCCCTAGCCTGAATTCACCGGCGAAATCCGTCGGACCACGCTTCACGGAGGAGCTCGCCATGACCGACGGACTGAACACGATCATCTACCCCGTCAAGGACCTCGACGGCGCCAAGGCCCTGTTCGGCGCCCTGCTGGGGGTGGAACCGTACGCGGACGAGCCGTACTACGTCGGCTACAAGGCCGCCGGGCAGGACGTCGGTCTCGACCCGAACGGGCACGCCAAGGGCATGACCGGACCGGTGCCGTACTGGACCGTGGACGACATCAGGACGCGGCTCGCGGCCATGGTGGAGGCGGGGGCCGAGCTGGTGCAGGACGTCCAGGACGTCGGCGGCGGCAAGCTCATCGCGTTCGTGAAGGACGCGGACGGCAACTTCGTCGGGCTCACCCAGAATCCGGCCGCCTGACACACACCGCCGACCGGCCGCCCGACACCTGTGCCGCGCCACCCCAGCTACTTGCACGTGCACTAGTTGCGTGCTCAATAAATGGCCGGATCGGTGTACCGTGCGGGTATGGCAGTGAAGTCGGCCGGTGCCCGGCAGCTAGAGGAACAGTGGCGGGACATCCTGTCCGTGCACGCGCGCACTATGTGCGAGATCGACCGCGTACTGCACCCGCACGGCCTGGGCGCGAGCGACTTCGAGGTACTCGACATGCTCGCGTCCGAGGCGCCCGAGGAGGGCGACCAGTGCCGGGTGCAGAACCTGGTCGGACGGGTCCATCTCAGCCAAAGCGCTCTCTCCCGTCTCATCGGGCGCCTGGAGAAGGACGGCCTCGTGGAACGCTCCATGTGCATCGAGGACCGACGCGGAGTCTGGGTCGCGCTCACGCGGAAGGGGCGTGACCTGCACGCGGAGGTGCTCCCGCTCCAACGGGGCGTCCTGGCGCGGATGTTGGACGACACAGAGGACTAGCAGAGCCCCCTCCGCGCTCGCCTCACACCACGAACTCCGCCCTATCCATGAGCACTTCGACCCCCACCCCGTTCACCTGCGCCCGCGCCGCCGAACCCGCGTCGAGCAACGGGCACCGCACAGCGCGCAGGCACGGTTCCACTGCGGGAAACCGCCACCGGCGGCGGTACCGAGCAGGACGACCCTCACGACGACCGCGCCCCCATGCCACCCCACCTCACGCGCCTCAGCGCAACAGATCCCGCACAGCCGCGAACGCCGCCTCCACCGTCGCCGGGTCGGCGCCCTGCCGGGCGAGCGCGCTCATGGGGATCGGGGTGACGGAGGGCAGGCCGTCGTAGGGGGTCAGGCCGTCCGGAGCCGTACCGACCGCGGCGAGCAGGGCGACGCCCTGTCCGGTGCGGGCGATGTCGAGGACGCCGGCGAGATAGCCGGCGTCGCCGACCACCGCCGCGGGTACGCCGTGCGCGGCGAGGGTGGAGATGGCGCGGCGGCGGATCGCGCACGGGTCCTCGATGGCGACCAGCGGGACGGGCGCGGGCGCGGCCGGTGGCTGCCAGCCGGGCGTGGCGTGCCAGGTGAGCGGGAGGCCGCCGACCGGTGTGCCCTCGGTGGCGGCGGCCTCGGTGACGTACACCGCGACGTCGACGCTGCCGCGTTCCACGGCCTCGACGAGGCGGGCCGAGCGGTCGATGCGAAAGCGGACCCGGCAGCCGGGCCGCACCTCCTGGACGGCCGCGGTCAGCCGTGGCAGGAACTGGTCGGCCGCGTGTTCGGTGGAGCCGATCGTGACGGTGTCGCCGTCCACGTCGAGCAGTGTGCGTACGGCCTCGTCGTGCACGGCGAGGATGCGGCGGGCCTGTTCCAGGAGCAGCCGCCCCTCGGGGGTGAACCGGGTGCCCCGCCCTTCCCGCTCGACGATCGGCCGGCCCAGCGTCTTCTCCAGCCTGCGCACATGCTGGCTGACCGCGGACTGGCTCAGGGCGAGGGCCCGGGCCGCGCGGTGGAAGCCGCCGCAGTCGGCGATCGTGGTCAGGCTGCGCAGGGCCACGATGTCGAGGACAGGTTGGGGCATGCCGGTGACGGTAGCCTGTTTCGGGCATCGATCGCGATCCCTGATCGATTTCGATGCGGAATCATCGTTGGACGCGATCGGCCGCGGCCGGTCATGATGGGCGCATGCTGCACACGACCGCTTTCGCTGCCCTTCTGACGCAGCGCCGAGTCATCGACTTCGGCGTGGCGTGCAGCGCGCGCTGTCGTTGACCTACCGCCGCTCTCCGGCACCCTTCCCGAGTTCTCGCTGATCACGTCCGCCCTGCGCACTGACACGTGACGGCGGCTCCGGCCTGCTCACTTCCTCCCTCTTGCTCAATTCCCCTCCTCTTTCCCCTCGTTGGGAGCTGTCACCCCATGCCCTCTTCCTCCGTCTCGTCCTGGGACGAACCCGAAGGTCTCGCCGCGCGCGGCACGTTGATCGTGCTGGCCGGGCGGGGCGAACACGGCGGTGTCTACGAGCGGTTCGGCCGCCGGCTCGGCTACGACGCCTACCGCGTCCGCGCCCTCGGCGACCCGACCGCCGACCCCGCCGTACTGGAGCAGGCCGCCAAGCTGCTCGCCGACGAGTCGCTCCCCGGCCCGAAGGTGCTGGTCGGTTCCGACACGGGCGCGCGCTACGCCCTTCAGCTCGCCGCCGAGCAGACCGCGGGCGTCGGCGCGCTGATCCTGGCCGGGCTGCCCACCGGTGCCTGGACAGCGGGCAGTTGGGAGGAGGAGGCCGCCGCGCGCACCGCCTGCCCGACCCATCAGGGCCGTCTCACCAACGATCCCGAATTCCGCCGGGGCGCCATCGACGACACCCCTGACCTGCCCGAACCGCGCCTGGACCTGGTGCGTGTCCCGGTCCTGGCCCTGCACGGCAAGGACGACACGATCAGCCCGCTCGACCGGGCGCTGAACGTCTACGACGGTCACCCGGGCGTCCACACCGTGGTCTTCCACGGCGGCCGACATGACGTCCTCAACGACGCCCTGCACCGCACCGCCGCCGCCACGGTCGTCCTCTTCCTCGAACGGCTCCGGCTGTCCCCCGAGACCACCAACACACCCGAGGTACCCGAAGTCCGCGAACTTCCCCTGATCGCCGAGGAGTTGACATGAGCAGCCGCGTGACGACCACGGTCGCCGAGCTGACCGGACTCCTCGGCTCCGAGCGGCCGCCCGTGCTGCTCGACGTCCGCTGGGCCCTCGGCGATCCCCACGGCCGCGACCACTACGCGGACGGCCACATCCCCGGCGCGGTCTACGTCGACCTGGACACCGAGCTGGCCGCACCGGCGAGCGCCGAGGGCGGCAGGCATCCGCTCCCCGACTTCACCGAACTGCAGGAATCCGCCCGCCGTTGGGGCATCGGCGACGGCCGACCCGTCGTCGTCTACGACGACCTGGGCAACACAGCGGCGGCACGCGCGTGGTGGCTGCTGCGGTACGCGGGCGTCGCCGAAGTGACCCTGCTGGACGGGGCGTTGGGCGCCTGGCGGACGGCGGGGCTGCCACTGGAATCCGGGATTCCCGCCGATCCGGCGCCGGGTGACGTCGTGCTCCGCGCTGGTGCGCTACCGGTCACCGATGCCGACGGGGCCGCCGAACTCGCCGTATCGGGACTGCTGTTGGACGCGCGTGCCGGTGAGCGCTACCGGGGCGAGGTCGAGCCGGTGGATCCGCGTGCGGGACACATTCCGGGGGCCGTGTCCGCGCCGACCGGGGAGAACCTCGCGGCGGACGGGACCTTCCTGGCGCCCGAGTTGCTGCGCAAGCGGTTCGAGGAGCGGGGGGCCGGGGACACGGCGCGCATCGGCGTGTACTGCGGGTCCGGGGTCACCGCCGCCCATCAGATCGCGGCGCTGGAGATCGCCGGGTTCCAGGCGACGCTGTTCCCCGGTTCCTGGTCCGCCTGGTCCGCCGATCCCGCGCGCCCGGCCGCGAAGGGGGACCGGCCATGACGACGAAACCACTGGACGCGGCGGTGCTCCCGCAGCAGAAGGAAGTCGCGCCCGCACCGGCCGCCCGGGTCACCATCCGCGGCACCGCGAAGGTCAACCGCCGTTTCACCGTGCCCCGTTCGGTGCGCCGCGCCGCCGGACCCGTCGGCCTCGTCCTGCTCTGGTTCCTGACCTCCGCCACCGGAGTGCTCCCCGAATCCGTGCTGGCCTCTCCCGTAGACGTCCTGCGTCAGGCGGTGGATCTGACGAAGAACGGCGAACTCCCCCACGCCATCGCCGCGTCGGGCCGCCGTGCCGCCATCGGGTTCCTCATCGGCGCGACCGTCGCACTGATCCTGTCGCTGCTGGCCGGGCTGTTCCGGCTCGGTGAGGACGTCATCGACTCCTCGATGGGCATGTTCCGGGCGATCCCCTGGGTGGGCCTGATCCCGCTGTTCATCGTCTGGTTCGGCATCGAGGAGACCCCGAAGATCGCGCTGGTCGCGCTCGGGGTGACGTATCCGCTGTACTTCAACATCTACGGCGGTATCCGCTCCACCGACGCCCAACTCGTCGAGGCCGCACGGATGATGGGGCTCGGCCGGTTCGGGCTGATCAAGTACGTGATCCTGCCGAGCGCGCTGCCCGGGGCACTCGTGGGCCTGCGGTACGCGCTGTCCACCGCGTGGCTGGCGCTCGTCTTCGCCGAGCAGGTCAACGCGGACGCGGGGCTCGGCTATCTGATGAGCAACGCCCAGCAGTACTTCCGTACGGACGTCATCGTGCTGTGCCTCGTCGTGTACGCGCTGCTCGGCCTCGCCTGCGACTTCGCCGTACGGATCCTGTCGCGCCGCCTGCTGACCTGGCGGGCCAACTTCGAGGGTGAGGCGTAGACATGGCCAACTCCGTTGAGATACGCGGGCTTTCACGGGCCTTCGACGGCAACACCGTCCTGCACGACCTCGATCTCGACATCCGTGAGGGCGAGTTCGTGGCCCTGCTCGGGCACAGCGGCTGCGGCAAGTCGACGCTGCTGCGGATTCTCGCCGGGCTCGACGACGAGATCGGCGGCGAGGTGACCGTGCCCGCGCGGCGCAGCGCGGCCTTCCAGTCGCCCAGGCTGCTCCCCTGGTTGAAGGTGTGGCGCAACGTGGTGCTCGGGCTGCCCGGGCGTCCGGACCGGGCGCTCGCGCTCAAGGCCCTCGACGAGGTCGGCATCGCGGAACGGGCGACCGTATGGCCCAAGACGCTGTCCGGCGGTCAGGCCCAGCGGGTCTCACTGGCCCGTGCCCTGGTCCGTGAGCCCGAACTCCTGCTGCTGGACGAGCCGTTCGGCGCCCTGGACGCGCTCACCCGGGGCAAGGTGCAGGCGCTCGTCGCCGAGCTGTGGCGGCTGCACGGGTGCGCGATCCTCCTGGTCACCCATGACGTGGAGGAGGCGCTGCTGCTCGCCGACCGGGTCCTGGTGATGGACGAGGGCCGTATCGCCCACGAGGTGACCGTCGACCTGCCCCGCCCGCGTGATCTGACCGCCCCCGAGTTCGTGACCCTGCGCGCCCGCCTCCTGAACTGGCTCGGCGTGACCCACACTTTGGAAGGAACCCCCTCGTGATCCGCAGAATCGCCGCCGCCACCCTGAGCATGACCGCCCTGCTGGCGCTGAGCGCCTGCGGCGCCGACTCCTCGGCGGACACCTCCGCCGGCGGGCAGGTCACCCTCACCATCGGCGACCAGGCCAAGACGCTCCAGACGATCATCGCCGCGTCGGACGCGCTCAAGGGCGCCAAGTACAAGGTGAAGTGGGCCGAGTTCCAGGGTGCGGCCCCGCTCTACCAGGCCGTGCAGGCGGACGCCGCCGACACCGGGTACTCCGCCGACCTGCCCGCGCTCCAGGCGCTCAGCGGCGGCGTCAAGATCAAGAACGTCGCCGCCCTCAAGAACGACGGCACGCACGTGGGGATCGTCGTCCGCAAGGACTCCGGCATCAACAGCGTGAAGGACCTCAAGGGCCAGAAGGTCGTGGTGTCCTCGGCGAAGGGCAGCATCTCGGAGTATCTGCTGGCCAACGTCCTCAAGCAGAACGGGCTCAACTACAAGGACGTCAAGGTGCAGTACCTGCTGCCGACCGACGCGCAGGCCGCGTTCGCCTCCGGGAAGGTCAAGATCTGGGCGACCTTCGGCGTCTACCAGGCCGTCGGTCTGGAACAGGGCGGCAAGCTCCTCGTCGACGGCGCGGACGGCCGGGTCAGCGGCTACGGATTCATCAACGCCTCCGAGAAGGCCCTCGCCGACTCCGCGAAGAAGACCGCCCTGAGCGACTTCCTCAAGCGCCTGAGCACGGCACTGAAGTGGACCAGCACCCACCAGGACGCGTACGCGAAGGCCATCGAGCAGCGCAACGGCGCCGACGCCACGGTCGCGAAGACCCTCGCCTCGGCCGCCTACAGCCAGGTGCTGCCGATCACCTCGGACGTCGACACGACCGTCCAGCAGGTGGCCGACCTCATGAACAGCATCGGGGTCCTCGACCCCAACGTGGACGTGGCCAAGTCCGCCGACACCTCCCTGCTCAAGTGACCACGGGCGCCACCCTGCTCAAGTGACCTTCCCGTCTTAGGAGTTCGCTCATGCCTGTCGAGTTCATCAGTGCCGTCCACACCGACTCCGGGGCCTCGGGTCCCGCCGCATCGAGCCGTACCGGCTTCGACGTCGACCATCTGCGCAAGTACGCCCGCGCGTTGGACGACGGCGGCTTCGACCACACCCTGGTCGCCTACCACTCGGCCTCGCCCGACGCGTTCCAGGTCGCCCAGTTCGTCGCCACCCACACCGAGCGCATCCGCCCGATCCTCGCGCACCGGCCCGGCGTCATCTTCCCCACGCACGCGGCCCGCGCCCTGGCCACGCTGGATCAGATCAGCAACGGCCGGCTGACGCTGCACATCATCTCCGGCGGCAGCGACGAGGAGCAGCGCCGGGAGGGCGACTACCTCAACAAGGCGGAGCGATACGAGCGTTCGGACGAGTACATCCAGATCCTGCGCAAGGTGTGGGAGGCCCAGGGGCCCGTCTCGCACGAGGGCAAGTACTTCACGTTCGAGGGCTACTACTCCGACGTGAAGCCGGTGAACGGGCTCGTCCCGATCTCGGTCGGCGGCTCCTCGCAGGACGCGTACCGGGTGGGCGGGCAGCAGGGCGACATCTTCGGGCTGTGGGGCGAGCCGTTGAAGGAGACGGCCGAGCAGATCGCCGCCGTCAACGCGGTCGCGGATGCCGCCGGGCGCCCGCATCCCCGTATCTGGGTGTCGTTCCGCCCGATCATCGCGCCCACCGAGGAACTGGCCTGGGAAAAGGCCCACCGCACCCTCGGCGTCCTCAAGGACCAGGCGAAGAACACCGAGTTGCTCCGCCACTACCGCACCACCGGCCGCCCGGCGAACGTCGGCTCGCAGCGCCTCCTCGACATCGCCGAGCGCGGCGAGGTCCAGGACCGCTGCCTGTGGACCGCCCCCGCCGTCGCCACCAATGCCGCGGGCGCGTCAACTGCCCTGGTCGGTACGCCCGAGACGGTCGCGCAGGCGCTGCTCGACTACGTCGACATCGGCTGCGACCTCCTGTCGATCCGCGGCTACGACCCGCTCAACGACGCGATCGACTACGCCCGGCACGTCCTGCCGCTGGTCCGCCAGGAACTCGCCCACCGCGCGACGACCTCACAAGCCGCCTGATCCGTCCCCTTCCCTGATTGCGAACTCCCCTATGGAGACCCCGTGTTGTTCCGCCATTCCCTGCGCGCGTCCGCCGCCGCCATCGCCCTCCTGCTCCCCTTCGCCGCCGCCTGCGGAGGCAGCGCGACGGCCGAGTCCTCGTCCGACGTCTCCTCCGTGACCCTGCGGGTCGGCGACACCGGCTGGAAGGTCGGCGAGGCCGTCCTCAAGTACGCCCATCTCGACGACACCCCGTACAAGGTGAAGTGGAACCTCTTCCAGGGCGGCGACCTGCAACTCCAGGCCATGCGCGCCGGAGCACTTGACCTGGCCTCCTCCAGCGAGATCCCGCCCATCTTCTCGGCCGCCGACGGCAAGCCGAACTTCAAGGTCGTGGCTGTACAGCGCGGTTCGACCCTCAACCAGGAAGTCGTCGTCCCCAAGGGCTCGAAGGTGACCGACATCGCCGGCCTGAAGGGCAAGAAGGTCGGCTACGTCCAGAACACCACCGCCCACTACTTCCTCTACGAGTTGCTGAAGCAGGCCGGGTTGACGTGGTCGGACATCGACGCCAAGCCGCTGCTCCCCAACGACGGCCTCGCGGCCCTGAACGGCGGCTCCATCGACGCCTTCGCCTCCTACGGCACGTCGATCATCACCGCCCACCAGCAGGGCGCGACGACGGTCGGCTCCGGCGCGGACATCCTCTCCGGCAACTTCCTCTGGTCCGCCCGCGACAGCGTCCTCAAGAGCCCAGCCCAACGGGCCGCCGCGGCCGACCTGATCGCCCGGATCACCAAGGCGTACGCCTACGTCCGCGACGGCCACGAGGACGGCTTCGCGAAGGTCACCGCCGACGCCACCCACCAGCCGCTGGCCCAGGCCAAGTCGGACCTGGTCGCCGCGCAGAAGCAACGTCCCACCCAGGCCAGGACCGTCGGCGCCGACACCATCGCCTCCCAGCAGAAGGTGGCCGACGCCTTCACCGAACTCGGCGCGCTCAAGAAGCACTTGGACGTGAAGTCCTTCTGGACCACCGAACTCAACTCCGACCTGAAGAAGGCCCTGTGACCGCCCGCATCGCCGAACTGGCCGCCGGCTACGACCAGTCGGGCGCCTTCCCCGCCGACTCCCTCCGGATCGCCCACGAGGCCGGGCTCCTCACCGCGACCATCGGCGAGTCCTACGGCGGCCAGGGCGCCCGGGTCGAGGAGAGCGCGCGCATCCTCCACCGGATCGGGCAGGGCGACCCGTCCGTCGCCCTGATCGCGGCGATGACCCTGAACACGCACGCGCGGCAGGCCGCGCAACCGCACTGGCCCGAGGAGCTGTACGCGCGGATCGTCAAGGAGTCCTTCGAACGGCCGGTGCTCGTCAACCATGCCCGCGTGGAACCCGAGTTGGGCTCCCCAGCACGCGGCGGGCTCCCCTCGACGCTCGCCCGGCGCACCCCGGACGGCTGGTCGCTGAGCGGCACCAAACGCTTCGTGACCGGCGCGGAGGGCCTGGACTGGTTCCTGGTGTGGGCCACCACCGACGAACCGGAGCCGCGCGTCGGCACGTTCCTGGTGCCGGGCGCCTCCCCCGGTATCGAGATCACCGGCCGCTGGGACCAGTTGGGGCTGCGGGCCAGCGGCAGCCACGACGTGACGTTCCAGGGCGTGGAGATCCCGTACGAGCACGTCATCGGCATCGGCCCCTACGGCGCGTCGGCCGAGCAGGACAACCGGGCGGGCGCGTCTCTCCATCTCCCCCTTGCCGCCCTGTACTTGGGGGTGGCGCGGGCGGCGCAGTCCTTTTTCCACACGTTCGCCCACGCACGGGTGCCCGCCAACCTCGGTCACCCTGTGGCCCGTACGGAACGCTTCCGCAGGACCGCCGGGGAGATCGAGGTGCTGCTGACCGCCGCCGAGCAGCTGGTGTTCGGCGGGGCCGCCCGGGTGGACTCCGGCGACTCCTCGTACACCCCCGAACAGGCCCTGGGGGCACGGGTGTTGGCAGACCGGCACGGAGTGCGGGCGGTCGAACTCGCCGTACGGCTGCTCGGCAATCCCGGGCTCGCGCGCGGCAACCCGCTGGAGCGGCACTTCCGGGACATCCAGTGCGCGCCCGTGCACGCACCCCAGGAGGACATCTCCCTGCTCGCGATCGGAACGAAGGCGTTGAACCCGTAACAGCGCACGCACAGTGAAGGGTTGAACCGATGACGGCACGCACAGTGAAGGTACGGAACCGGTGACCACAGCTCCCCCCACCACCCCCACCGCCGCCGCCCGGCTCCTCGGTCTGCTCGCCCGGGATCTGCCGCCGGACCAACTGGCCACGGATCCACGCACGCTGGCCGCGCACACCACGGACCGTTCGGGCACCCGCCCGGACGGCGTCCCGCTCGCCGTGGTGCACGCGCGGCGCACCGAGGACGTGACCGTCACGCTCCGGCACGCGAACGCGCTGCGCGTGCCGGTGGTGCCGCGCGGTGCGGGCACCGGTCTGTCGGGCGGGGCGTCGGCCGGTGAGGGCGTGCTCGTACTGGACCTGTCCGGGATGAACCGCATCCTCGAACTGTCGGCCGACGACCAGCTCGCGGTGGTCGAACCGGGCGTGATCACCGCCGAGTTGGACCGGGCGGCTGGTGAGCACGGACTGCGGTACGCGCCCGATCCGGCGAGTGCGGCGATCTCGACGATCGGCGGGAACATCGCGACCAACGCGGGCGGGCTGCGGTGCGCGAAGTACGGGGTGACGCGGGACAGCGTGCTCGGTCTGGAAGCCGTCCTCGCCGACGGGACGGTGGTCACGACCGGCCGCCGTACCGTCAAAGGGGTCACCGGTTACGACCTCACCGCGCTGCTGACCGGCTCCGAGGGCACCCTCGCCGTCATCACGTCGGCGACGCTGCGGCTGCGTCCGGTGCCGGTGGCGACCGCGACGCTGGCCGCCTACTTCGACTCGTTCGAGGCGGCGGCCGAGGCGTCGTACGCGATCGGGCGGGCCGGGGTCGTGCCGGCGCTCGCGGAGCTGCTCGACGGGCCGGTGCTGCGTGCCGTCGATCCGGCGCTGGGCGAGCGCGGGTCGGCGCTGCTGCTGGTGCAGTGCGACGGGGCGGGGGCGACGGTCGAGGCGGAGCAGGTCGCGCGGGTGCTCGCGCCGACGGCCACGACCGTGGAGACCACCGCGGACCCGGTCGAGGCGGAGGCCCTCCTGGCGGCCCGCCGGCTCGCCCTGCCCGCGCTGGAGCGGCTGGGCCGGCCGCTGATCGAGGACATCGCCGTGCCGCGCTCGCGGCTCGCGGAGGCGGTCCGCGAGATCCGCGCCATCTCCGCCCGGCACGACGTGCCGGTCTACACGCTCGCGCACGCCGCGGACGGCAACCTCCATCCGATCATCGTGGTCGATCCGGCCCTGGACCGGCTGCCGGACGCGGCCTGGGAGGCGGCCGGCGAGATCTTCGCGCTGGCGCTGCGGCTGGGCGGGACGCTGACCGGTGAGCACGGCGTGGGCGTGCTGAAGCGGCAGTGGGTGGCGGACGAACTCGGGCCCACCGCCCACGCGTTGCAGCGGCGGCTGAAGGAGGCGTTCGATCCCCGGGGCATCCTCAACCCCGGCAAGACCCTTTGAGGCGCCCCGGACCGGATACCGCCGAACGGGTGAGGCCGAGTGATCCGGGGGTGGTGCGGGAGCACGTGCGGTTGGCATGTGCCTCGACCGCCGTCCGAAGTCATCACTCGTCGTGACCGACGAGGGGTAGCTCTACGCACGGAATGTGACGGACGGCAGTCGTCCCGTCATTCGTGCGACAGGAGAGAAGGCACCATGTCGGTCGACACCGGTACCGCGCCCGAGGCGGGCGCCGAGGAGCGGGAACAGCAGAGCCTCGGTACCGCCGCGGCACGCACTCTGGCGACCACGACCAAGTCCGAACCCCAGATGCAGGGCATCAGTTCACGCTGGCTGACCCGCATGCTGCCCTGGGTGAACGTGCCCGGCGGCACCTACCGCGTCAACCGCCGGCTGTCCTACACGCGGGGCGACGGACGGGTGACGTTCGTACAGACCGGCGCACAAGTGCGGGTCGTCCCGGCGGAGTTGAGCGAACTCCCGCCGCTGCGCGGCTTCACGGACGCCGACGCGCTCGGCGCGCTGGCCGACCGGTTCGAGCAACGGGAGTTCGCGCCGGGCCAGTTGATCGTGGAGGCGGGCCGCCCCGCCGACCAGGTGTTCCTGATCGCGGACGGCTAGGTGGAGCAGCTCGGGGAGGGCCCCTACGGCGACGAGGCGGTCGCCGGTCTGCTGGCCGACGGCGACACCTTCGGCGGTCAGGTGCTCGCCGACCCCGACGGCACCTGGGAGTTCACGGCCCGCGCGGCGACGGCCACCACGGTGCTGGCGCTGCCGCTCTCGGCGTACCAGGCCGTCGCGGAACGGCACCCGGAGCTGAGCGCGCACGTCGAGGCGCTCGGCTCGGACGAGCACGGCCCGGTCAACCCGTTCGGCGAGGCGGCGATCGCCCTCAGCGCCGGACACGTCGGCGAGCCGGATCTGCCGGGCACGTTCGTGGACTACGACCTCGCCCCGCGCGAGTACGAACTCAGCGTCGCCCAGACCGTGTTGAAGGTGCACAGCCGCGTCACCGACCTCTACAACCAGCCGATGAACCAGACCCAGCAGCAACTCCGGCTCACCGTCGAGGCGTTGCGCGAGCGGCAGGAGAACGAGCTGGTCAACAACCGGGACTTCGGGCTGCTGCACAACGCCGACTACGACCAGCGGATCTCCACCCACTCCGGGCCGCCGACCCCCGACGACCTCGACGAACTCCTCAGCATGCGGCGCGACACCCGCTTCCTGTTCGCCCATCCGCGCGCTATCGCCGCCTTCGGCCGAGAGTGCAACAAGCGGGGGGTCTACTTCAGCGGCATCGACGTCGGCGGTCACCATCTGCCCGCCTGGCGCGGGGTGCCGCTGCTGCCGTGCGGCAAGATCCCGGTCAGCGCGTCCCGCACGTCGTCGATCATCGCGATGCGCACCGGCGAGGACGACCAGGGCGTGATCGGCCTCTACCAGACAGGCATCCCGGACGAACTCGAACCGGGCCTCAACGTACGGTTCATGGGCATCAACGAACAGGCGATCATCTCCTACCTGGTGAGCACCTACTTCTCGGCGGCGGTCCTGGTGCCGGACGCGATCGGCATCCTGGAGAACGTCGAGGTCTCCCGCCGGGACGGCAACTGACCGAGGCACAGGGCTAGTTCAGGAACGCGTCCAGTCGTGCCGCGTCCGGCGCCGTCGCCGGGCCCGGCGCGGTGACGGCCAGGGCGGCGCCAGCGTTGGCCCGGTGGGCGGCGGCCACCGGGTCGAGGCCCTGGGCCAGGGCGGCCATGAAAACCCCGGTGTGCGCGTCGCCCGCGCCGTTGAGGTCGACGGCGTCCACGGCGAACCCTGGCACGGTGACAAGGCGTCCGCCGTGGTGCAGGAGACAACCGTCGGGGCCGGTCCGGACGAGCACCGAGCCTCGCCCCAGACGGGATCGGAGGGCACGGGCGGCTTCGGCCGGGTCGTCGACGCCCGTGAGCAGCGTGGCCTCGCAAACGTTGCAGCTCCACCAGTCCGAGCGGGCGAGCAGCAACTCCACCGCCTCAGCGGGGATTTCGCGGACCAGCGGCCCCGGGTCGGTGACCAGCGTGACCGCCGGGTCGAGTCGCGGCAGGAGGTCGAGCAGGGCAGCACAGTTGCTCTCGTAGAGCAGGCTGTATCCGGTGACGTACACCAAGTCGCCCGCCCCAGGCCGGAGTTCGGCCAGGTCTGATGTGGTCAGGGTGGCCTCGGCGCCGGGGCTGGTGACGAAGGTGCGCTCGCCGTCCGCGTCCACCAGGCAGACCACGAAGCCGGTGTCCGGCGCCGTGCGCGGTGTGAGCAGGACGTCGATGCCCTCGGCGTGCAGCGCGGCGCGGGCCCGGTCGCCGAAGGGGCCGGTGCCGTGTGCTCCGGCGTAGGTCACCGGGAGTCCCTGGCGGGCGGCGGCGGCCATGACGTTGAAGCCGCCGCCCGGTGTGTGCTCGGTGCGGGTGGCGAGGACGTCGCCGCCGCGCTCGGGGAGGGCGGGGACCTCAAGGACCAGGTCGACGACGACGTTGCCGAGGTGCCACAGCCTGCCGCTCACGGCCGCGCCCGCAGCCCAAGTAGCGCGGCGGCCGTCACGTCCAGGCCGAGCTTCGGGTTGACGCGTACGAGGGTCTCCCGCGCGTCGGCCGGGAAGGCGTCCACCCCGTGGCAGGCGCCGCCGACAGCCCCCGCGATCGCGGCGATGGTGTCGCAGTCACCGCCGACCGACGCGGCCAGCAGCACGGCCCGCCAGGGGTCGTCGGGGCAGGCGGCCAGGACGGCGAAGGCAGCGGGCACGGACTCCTGTGTGGCGAGGCTGGTGCCGACCAACGCGTAGACGCGCTCGCAGAGTTGGGCCTCGTTCAGGCCCCGCACCAGCCCGGTCGCCCATACGATCCGTTCGGCGACGTCGGCGGCGGCCACCCAGTGCCCGCGCCCCGCCGCCAACCGGGCGGCCGACACGGCCACTTCGACCGCCCCGGAAACCGACGCCCCGTCAAGTCCCGCGCTCACGGCGGCGGCCACGGCCGCTGCACCGGCGAGCGCGACCCCGGTGTTGTGGGTGAGACTGCTGGCCTCCACCACCCGGTCCACCAACTCAACCGGGTCGGCGACCGACACCGCGATGCCCACGGGGGCGATCCGCATCGCCGCGCCGTTGGTGGTGCCGTAGCGCCCCACTTCGTCGACCGGGGTGCCCGCCAGGACCAGTTCCACCGCGCGCTTGGTGGACGGTCCGAGGAGGTCGAGCGAACCGCGGGCCCGCATGTCGTCCTCCCAGGCGACCAGGCGCCGGGCGAGTTCCGCCGGGTCGACGCGGCCCTTGCCGTCGAGGAGCAACTCGGCGAGGAGCAGGGCCTGTTCGGTGTCGTCGGTCACCGCACCGGCCGGCATTCCGGCGGCGAGGGGATGGTCGGCGTCGGCCGGATGGAAGCCGGTGAGGAACGGGCCGTAGCGTGCGGTGATCTGTGGGCGGGAGAGCATCTGGGTGGGCATGCCGAGGGCGTCTCCGAGGGCGAGCCCGTAGAGGGCTCCGGTGGCGCGGCTCTGGAGGGTCATGGGCACTTTCCGGGGCAGGGTCGGCTGCTGGGGCGGGGGTCAGCCGAATTCGAGGGTCAGTTGGAAGTGGTCGGGGTCGAGGAGGCTCACGACATGTTCGACGAAGGAGCCGTCGGCCGCCCGGCTGGTCCGCCGCGTGTCGAGGAACCAGTCACCCGGTTCGCGGCGCAGCAGCTCCGCCTCCCGCCCGTCGATCCGCCGCCCGCTCACCCGCTGCTCACCGTGGTCGGGCCGCAGGCCCGCCCGCAGCATCACCTCGGTCAGCGACTCCTGCCCGAGCCCGCGGGAGGGCAGCTCGCGCACGCCGGGTACGGGCGGCAGAAAGCTGCGTTCGTACGACACGACGACCGCGTCCGCGGCCAGTTCCCGTATCCGCTCCACGCACACGAACTCGGTGGCGTCGAGGCCGAGTTGGCGTGCCAGTCGTTCTTCCCGTCGTTCGTCCACGGCGAGGGTCCGTACCCGGGTGTCGATGCCCTGGGTGGCCAGCGCGTGGGCCCAGCCGAGGCGGTCGTCCAGGGGGCGGCCGTCGAAGAGGACGTAGGAGCCCTTGCCGGTGTGGGTGGCGATGAGGCCGGCCTCGCTGAGTTCGGCGAGGGCCGCGCGGACGGTCGTACGGCTGACTCCGAAGCGTTGGGCCAGGGCGTGTTCGCCGGGGAGTTGTTCGCCGGCGGGGCGGTGGCCGCTGCGGATCTCCTTGGCGAGGACCTCGGTGATCCGCTGGTGTTTGAGCCGGACGGCGGTCATGGCGTCTCCCCGACCGCCTCGGCGACGGTGACCACCCGGATCAGGGGCCGGTAGAGGTCCATGACGTGCAGAGCCTTGGCGTGGGAGTCGTCGTCCACGCCGGCGCAGGCGTCGGCGATGACCAGTACCTCGGCTCCCGCGTCGGCGGCTGCGAGGGCCGTGGACAGGACACAGCAGTCGGTGCTGACGCCGGCGAGGACGAGCCGGCCGGTGGGGCCGACGCGTTCGGCGAGTTCCGGGGTCCACTTGCCGAAGGTGGGCGCGTCCACCAAGTGCCGTGCCCGCGCGGCGAATTCGTCGATCAGTTCCCAGAGGGGGGCGTCCGGGGGCTGGAGGGCGAAGGGCCACTGGTCGTAGTAGGCGCGCCAGGCGCCCTCGGGTTTCTCCGGGGCCAGGAAGCGGGTGAAGGTGACGTGTTCCCCGAAGGCTGGCAGCAGTCGTCGTACGCCTGCCGCCGCCTCGTCGAAGCGTGGGGTGGCCCAGGGACTGTCGGGTTCGGCGAAGACGCGCTGCATGTCGATGACGGCGAGATGGCCGGTCGCGGTGGTCATACGGCGGGCACCGCCTCCGGGCTCGCGGCCTGTTCCTCCTGCCGCCGGACGCGGGCGCGGCCGAGGGCCAGCGTGCCGAGGAAGCCGAGGGCGAGGGCGATCAGGACGCCGAGGTTGGCGTAGGCCCAGGAGCCGGACTTGCCGCCGAGGCCGAGCGGGTCGAGCAGATAGCCCTGCCAACTCAGCCAGCTCGCGGCCGTGTTGGTGACCAGGCCCCAGCCGATCGCGGTGGCGGCGAGGGTGAGGAGAAGGGGCGTGAGCTGGACGTCGCCGTAGCGGCCGGTCGGGCGGTAGAGGTCGCCCTCGTCGTAGTCGCGGCGGCGCAGCATGAGGTCGGCGAGCATGATGCCGCACCAGGCGGCGATCGGGACGCCGAGAGTGGTGAGGAAGCCCATGAACTGGCCGAGGAAGTTGTCGGCGAAGAACACGATGTAGACGGAGCCCGCGATCATCAACACGCCGTCGACGAGCGCGGCGAGATAGCGCGGCACCCGGAGGCCGGCCGACAGCAGGGCCAGGCCGGAGGAGTAGATGTCGAGGACCGCGCCGCCGACCAGGCCGAGGACGGCCACCACGGCGAACGGGACCAGGAACCAGGTGGGCAGGATCGTCGTCAGCGCGCCGATCGGGTCGGCGGCGACCGCCTTGTCGAGCGTGCTGGAGGAACCGGCGAGCAGCAGACCGAAGACCAGCAGGAGCAGCGGGGCGACGGAGGCGCCGAAGGTGGTCCAGCCGATCACGCCTCTGCCGGACGAACTCCGGGGCAGATAACGGGAGTAGTCGGCGGCGGCGTTGACCCAACCGAGGCCGAAGCCGGTCATCATGAACACCAGCGCGCCGATGAACTCCTGTGCGGAGCCCGCCGGTACGGCGCTGACCGTGCTCCAGTGGATGTGGTCGGCGACCAGGCCGATGTAGACGATCGTGAGGACGCCGGTGACGACTGTGATCACGGTCTGGAGCCGCATGATCAGGTCGAAGCCCATGACTCCGCCCACGACGGTCAGCGCGCCGACCAGGATCAGCGCGACGACCTTGGTCTCGGTGCCGCCGCCCCAGCCGAGCCTGCTGAACACGGTCGCGGTGGCCATCGTCGCGAGGGCGGTGAGGACGGTCTCCCAGCCGACGGTGAGGACCCAGGAGATCACCGACGGCAGCCGGTTGCCGCGCACGCCGTAGGCGGCGCGGCTGAGCACCATCGTCGGCGCGGAGCCGCGCTTGCCGGCGACCGCGATGAAGCCGCAGAGCAGGAACGAGAAGACGATCCCGATCACACCGGCGACGAGCGCCTGCCAGAAGGAGATCCCGAAGCCGAGCGCGAAGGCGCCGTAACTCAGGCCCAGGATCGAGACGTTGGCCCCGAACCACGGCCAGAACAGGGTGCGTGGAGTGCCTTTGCGTTCGGCGTCGCCGATCACGTCGAGGCCGTGTGTCTCGACCTGGAGCTGCCGGGACTGGGAAGTCTGGGAATCCGCCATCGTCGACCTACCTGTCTAGACGTGTTCAGTCGAGGCTAGGCGGGGCGGTGAGGGGCGTCAAGGGCGGACCGCTCCCTGTCAGTGGCAGTCGCCGTGGCGGCCCAGGGTCTCCACGGGGATGGCGCCGGGGCGGGTCCACTGCGGTACGGGCCGGCTGGTCCCGCCCCAGGTGGCGTTCCCGTCGGCGTCCGAGCGCCAGTACCAGCAGGCGTCCCGGCCGGGCGGGTAGCCCTCGGGGTTGTCCTGCCATGCCTCGCCGCGGCCGTGGGGCGTCATGTCGAGCAGGGCGAGGGAGCCGTTGACGGGCTCGTTGCCGCGGCCCGTCGTGGAGTAGGTGAGGAAGAGGCGGTCGCCGTCGCGGAGGAAGGCGATGATGTGCCCCATCCCTCCGCCGATCGGCGCGTCCAGGCCCCGCACCGAGTACCAGGGCTCGGTGTAGCCCATGAACTCGACGAAGGGAGCGACCTCGTCCCACGCGCCCGTGGTCAGGACGGCGTACGAGACGCCGCGGGCGTTGAGGTAGACCGCGTCCTTCATGTGCCAGGCCGTGGTGGTGCAGCCCTCGCACTGCCCCTGGTGCGGTGCGTGGTCGTGCCACATGTGCTGGTACACCACAAGTTCGTCGCGCCCCTGGAACAGGTCGAGGAACGGGACCGGTCCATCTGCCCCGACGACCTCGACCTTCCCGTCGAGCTCGACCATCGGCAGCCGCCGCCGGGCCGCGGCGATCGCGTCGCCCTCACGGGTGTGCGCCTTCTCGCGGATCAGCAGCTCGTCGCGCGCCGCGTTCCAGGCGGCCAGGTCTACGACGGGTGGCTTGCCGGGGAGGTCGCTGTTCGCGGTGCCGGGCGGGGTCGTCATGGGGTCCTCCGTGAGGTCTTGTTCCGGGCAGCGTCGTACGACGCACTACGGCGCTCATCGGATGAGACTCCCGGGACGACCGAAACTCATCGCGGCGCCTTGCTCTGTCCGGCTGTTCCGCTCACCGGCACAGCGGGCGACACGTCGGCGAACCGTCCGCAGGCTGTTCCCATCGGTCGGGGCGTCACACGTACCGCACCACGGGTGTCGCGCTTGCGTGATCTCGAAGGGGGCCACCATGGAGTCATCCGGGACACGTCAGGGGCACGGCGAGGCCGCCCACACTCCCCGCGGAGTCCGTCCCCGCACCCGCGACACGTTGGCCCTGCTGAGCGCGGAGTTCGACGGGGTGCACGACGTGTGGCGCTCGGCCGCGGGCACGGTGTGTGTGGCCGGTCCGGAGTCCGCCCGGGCGGTGCTCGGCAACCGGGACGCCGTCGTCGTCGAGGCGTCCGACTTCTACCGGACCCGGCACGGGGACTTCGGGCCCCGTGCGGCGCAGGTCCGGATCGGGCGCTCGGCCCGGGCCCTGATGAGGCGTCATCTGGACGCACGGCGAGCCGAGTTGCCCGGTCTGGTCGCCGGACTCCTCGCGCCCACTGCCGTCTGGCCCGACGCGGGCAACCTGTTCGTCCTGCGCCACCTGCGAGACGTCCTGCTGCACCGGGACGCACCGCCCCAACTGCACGCCACCGTCGGGCAGATCGTCCATCGGGCGGTCCTGGCGGGCGCCCGGCACCGCCACTCGCCGCCGTCCCGACTGCTCTTCCGGCGCCGCGCGCTGAGCTTCCTGCACACCGAAATACACGCCCGGCAGCGGCAGTTGGACCCCACCCACGAGGCACGTGACCTGCTCGACGTCGTCGTGGACGAGAGCGAGCCCGGGGCGAACCCGAAGGATCTCGCCGAGGTGTATCTGTCCTTCCTGTTCGCCGCCGTCGGCTCGGTCGGCTTCGCGCTCGGCTGGTCGGTGTACCTGCTCGGCACGCATCCCGACTCCCTTGCGGCGGAACCGAGTTGGACGGTGCGGGAGACGTTGCGGCTGTGGCCGGTGGCGTGGTTGTTCGCTCGGACGCCGAGCCGTGTGCAGACGCTCGGCGGGGCGGAGGTGACCCCGCGGGACCTCCTCGCCGTATGCACCTACCTGGTGCACCGGCATCCCGGGTACTGGGAGCGGCCGGACGAGTTCGTGCCGGAGCGCTGGGCGGAGACGGTGCCGGACGCGGCGTATCTGCCGTTCGGGCACGGGCCGCACACCTGCGCCGGGGCGACCGTCACGATGCGGCTCCTCGAAGACGTCGTCGAACTGATCACCCGTGACTGGCGGTTGTCGGTCACCCATGACGGCACCGGTCCCCAGGTGGGCCCGGCGCTCGCTCCACCGCGTTTCACCGCGGTGCTGAGCACCCGCACCGGCTGTCCTGGAAGGAGGTGAACGCGTATGCACGCCCTGTATCTCAAGGCGAAGTCCGTCCTCAACATCCGAGGCTCGTACGGACAATTCTGGTACTTGTACCACCACATCTGACCGGCCCGGCGCGGGGAACCACCGAGCGGCCGGCTCCCCGCGCCCCATGAGGGGACGCTCATCATGACCACCCCGCAGCACCCCGAGGACTTCCTGCACGCCATCCGCACGCGCAGCGCCGCCGAGGACGGGATCTTCTGGGTCGACGACACCCGGCTCGGCGTGTTCGAGCCGGAGGCGGCACGCCGGGTCAGCGCCACGAACTGGCGCAGGTTCGTCCTGCCCGACCGGCTGATCGACATGCTGCGGCGGCGGCGCAGTCCCGAGGTGCGGTGGAGCCAGATCCGTTCCGCCTGGCTCACCCAGTTGCACACCCTGGCCACGGCGGAGCACCACGGCAGCCTGATCGACCGCATGGAGCGGATCATCGACGAGCGGCTCGGCGAGGACGTGGACCTGGTCATGCTCACCCAGGACGTGGCGCTGCGGTCCATGCTGCCGGTCGCGCTGTCCGGTCTCACCTCCGGCGAGTCCGAACTGGTCCGCCGTGACCTGGAGATGAAGCTGCTGCGGCTCGTCTCGCCCGAGCCGGCCGGCACGTGGCACCACCTGCGGTTCGTCGTCGTACAGCTGCGGTCCGGGCTCGTGGTGCGCCGGGTGCTGCGGCAGCGCGCGCACGGGAAGCGGGGGCGTGAGCTGGATCTCGCCGATCCGTTCGTCGACCTGTTGCCCCAACTCGGCATGGACCGCGCGCTCGACGTGGTGACCACCGTGCTGACCGCGATCGGCGGGCCGCCGGGCACCGCCGCCGCGAGCCTGCTGTACGAGTTCGTCCGGCACCCCGACTGGCAGCGGCGGCTCACCGAGGAACTGGGCGCCGTGGACCCGGTGGAGTTCCGTACCACGCCGACGCACGCGGCCCCGGTGACCCACCGGTTCGTCAAAGAGGTGCTGCGTCTGTGGAGCCCGCCGCTGCTGCTGGTCCGACGGAACGACTTCCCCTTCGACTTCGGCAAGACCCGCCTGGAGCCCGGCGATTGGTATCTGCTGAGCCCGCATCTGATCCACCGTGACGAACGGGTCTGGAAGCGGCCGGACGTCTTCGACCCGGACCGTTTCCTGCCGGGCGCGCCGCACGGGCCGGCGGACCGTACCTGTTATGTGCCGTTCGGCTGGGCGCCCAAGAAGTGCGTCGGCGCCAACATCGGGACCGTCCAACTGATGGGCCTGTGCCATCTGTTGTGCACCCGCTACCGGCTGACCGTCGAGCACCCCGAGAAGCTCACGATGGCGCTCCGCTTCGCCCCGGTCCCGGAGGGTTTCCGCGGGCGTCTCGCCCTGCGGTAGCGAAACCTCTGCGGCGTCCGCTCGTTGAGCCTTCGTCTCGGAACTCCCGCGAAATTGTCCGTGATCAGTAACAGCCGGATCCTTCCGCGCCTTTACACCGTCCTGACGAGTGCACGGAGTCGATCAACAGCACAAGGAACAGGGCTGACATGGCGCGGCACAGCGGGCGAGGATGGTACGGCCGGGTACTCACGGCGGCAGTTGGGGTGACTGCGGTGGCTGCGGCCACCTCGGTGTGGACCGCGCAGGCCGGTGTCGTCGACGCCCGGGGCGCGGCGCATCCCTCCGCCTCCGGTTCGGCCCCCGCCCGGGCCACCGTGTCGGAGGAGATCGTGCACGCCTCCGACAAGGGCGCCCACGGCGTCAACATCACCATCGACGACGGGCCGGACCCGACCTGGACGCCTGAGGTGCTCCAGGTCCTGCGGGAGAACGGCGTGAAGGCCACCTTCTGCATGGTGGGCACGCAGGCCGAGGCCCACCCCGACCTGGTCAAGGCGGTCGTGGCGGCCGGGCACCGGCTGTGCGACCACACGGTCTCGCACGACACCACGATGGACAAGAAGTCCGATGCCTACCAGTCGCAGGAGATCCTGAACGCCGCGAGCATGATCACCAAGGCGTCCGGGGGTGTCCGGCCGCAGTACTACCGTGCGCCGGGCGGCGCCTTCACGCCGTACAGCCGGCATCTCGCCGCCTCGCAGGGGATGCGCCCGCTGGGCTGGAACGTCGACTCCAAGGACTTCGAACTCCCGGGCACGGACGCCATCATCGCCACCGTCAAGAGCGAACTGTCCAACGGGCCGACGATCCTGTTCCACGACGCCGGCGGCGACCGCGCGCAGACCGTGGCCGCGCTGCGCGAGATCCTGCCGTGGCTGAAGCAGCAGGGCTATTCGTTCGGGTTCCCGGTGCGCTGAACGGTGCATTGAACTGTGCGCTGAACCGTGCGCTGAATTGGCGTTCGCCGTTTTTCGGGTGACGAATATGTGTGGGAAATGTGGTAACGGCCCGCGAGGTGGCGGTATTTAACCGTGTCAGTGCCGATTCGCGCTGCTGTCGGTTCCCGATGAAGGCTTGCGGCGATATCAGGCGTGCAGTAACTACGTGACACATGAACCTGTTCAACCGTGCTGCGCCCCTCCGCCGCCCGGCACCCCCGGCCACCGCCCCGCAACGCCCCGCCGCCCCACCGGCCTTCACCTCCTCCGGCCTGCCCGATCCCGCCCTGGCGGCGCTGACCGGAGAGTGGATGATCGACCCCGCGCACAGCCGGATCGGCTTCTCCGTCCGGCACGCGATGGTGACGACCGTGCGCGGGTCTTTCGCCGAATACAAAAGCCGGCTGTACTTCGACGGCCGCAACCCCGCCCGTTCGCAAGCCGAGATCGTGGTGTCCACCGGCAGCGTCGACACCGGCGTGGAACAACGCGACGGCCACTTGGTCGGCCGCGACTTCCTGGACTCCGCCACCTTCCCGCGGATGCGCTTCGCGAGCACCGCGGTGCAAATGGCGGGCAACGATGTCTACCGCATGCTCGGCGACCTCACCATCAAGGAAACGACCCGTCCCGTCGTCCTGGAACTCACCTATATCGGTCACGTCACCGACCCGTTCGGCGTCGAACGCGTCGGCTTCGACGGCACCACCACCATCGACCGCTCCGACTGGGGTCTGACCTACAACTCCCGGCTGGCCGAGGGGGGTGCGATGGTGAGCGAGAAGGTGCGGCTCCAGTTCGACATCGCGGCGATCCGTACGATGCCGGCCGCCTGACGGAACGTTTGCTCGCCCGGACGCCGTGTCGCTGCGTGCCGGGCGAGTCGTGTGTTTCCTCGTACTGCGATGTGCGGTGCCCCTACCGGGTGACGAGACGGCCGCCGACGATCGTGTGGACGGGGTTCAGGTCGCGCAGGGCGTCGCTCGGACAGTCGGCGGGGTCCTGGTCCCAGACGGCGAGGTCCGCCAGGCGGCCCGGGGCGAGGGCGCCGCGCAGGTCCTGATCGCCGCACAGGCGGGCCGCGTTGACGGTGTGCAGGGTGAGGGCCTCGGCGTAGGTGATGGCGTGTTCGGGGCCCTTGACGCCGATGACGGTCTGACGGGTGGTCATGCCGTAGACGGAGCGCATCGCGCCGAACCGGCCCACGGGGAAGTCCGATCCGGCGCTGACCTGGGCGCCCAGGTCGATCCAGCCGCGGGCGGGGAAGAGGCGGGCGACGCGTTCCGGGCCCCAGAAGCCCTCCTCCACCTCGGCGGTGTCGTGCAGCAGCGGCTGCTGGATGGTGACGGGGATGCCCAACTCGACGGCGCGGGCGCGCTGTTCGGGACCGGCGAGGCCCCCGTGCTCCATCACCAGCGTGCCGGCGGGCAGGCCGGGGTTGCGGGCGAGGACGCGCTCGTAGACGTCCAGGAGGGTGCGGACCGCGCGGTCGCCGTAGGCGTGGGTGCCGACCCGCCAGCCGCGGCGGACCACGGCCTCGACGGCCTCGACCAGCGCGTCGGGCTCCCAGATCAGCGTCCCGGAGAAGGCGTGGTCACAGGCGTACGGCTCCTCGGTGGCGCCGGCTTCGAGGCCGCCGTCGAGCCCGAACTTCACGCCCCACACCCGCAGCCACGGATCGGAGCTGTCACGCCAGGCCTCCATGACGTCGAGCAGGTCCTCCACCTGGGCCGCGCTGGTCATGCCGAGCGCCGAGATCAGGGCGCGGATCCGGGTGCTGAGGGCGCCGGCCTCGCGGGCGGCGAGGAGAACGGCGTAGTCCTCGGGGGTGACCGCGCAGTCGCGGACGGTGCCGATGCCGGTGGCGGCGTACTGGGCGGACGCCAGGCGCAGTCCGTCGACCCGCTGGGCCCGGTCCGGCGCCGGGACCAGGCGCTCCACCAGGCGGTCGACGAAGCAGACTGTCGGATCGCGGCCGCAGCTCGTTCGCTGACCGGCGACACACCGGCCGTCATTGACAAGCCGATTCCGCACCGGTTGTCATGAACACATGCCGAAATATCCGGGGCCCCGACGTACCCGCCTCACCCACCGATCCACCTGCCCCGCCCTCGGCTCCCGTTGTGCTCCGTCCCTGGACTCGTCGTGGAAGTACGGTCATTGACCGGGCGCCGCGAGCTGCTCGACACCGCCCGGGCAGAGTTGACGATCCGTCACGGAGTGCTTCTGTACGGTCCCGCCGTGATCGGCAAGTCCGTGCTGGTGGCCGCCCTCGTGGCGTCCTCGGCCGCTCATGTCCAGCCTGCCGGAACGGTGTTGTACTGCTCCCCCGCCGAGGGGGACGCCCGGCTCCCGTTCGCCGGTCTCGTCGACCTGTTCGCACGGGTGCCGGACAGCTGCCTGGCGGCCCTCGCACCCGAACCCCGAATCGCGTTGCGGGCAGCCCTGTTGCACGGCCTGGAACCGGACGGCGACCGGGACCGGCTCGCGATCCGCGTCGCCGTTCTCGACGTGCTGCGCGCCCTCGCCGCCACCGGCCCCGTGCTGCTGGTCCTCGACGGCCTCCAGTGGCTCGACGAGCCGACCGCCGAGGTGCTCGCCTTCGCCGTACGCCGTGTCGAGGGCCTCGACGTGCGGGTGGTGGCGGCCGAGCGGGTGGCCGAGGACGAGCAGCCCGAACGGCCGCAGTGCTGCCCGCCCGGCGCCGTCGAACTGCCGGTTCCGCCCTTGACGGACGACGAGGTGGCGCGGCTTCTGCACGCCGACCTGCCACCGGCGGTACTGCGAGCCGTCCAGGACACCGCCGCCGGAAACCCTTGGTACGCACTGGAGTTGGGGCGGGCGGCCCCGCGCGACGGTGCGGCCGTCGGCCTCGGCCGGCCACTGCCCGTACCCCGACGGCTGCGCACCCTGCTCCTGGACCAGGTGCGCACGCTGCCCGAGTCCGCGCGCCGCACCCTCCTCGTCACGAGCGCCGCCGCTCGCCCCACCCTCACGCTGCTGCGCGCCGCCGGGTTGCACGACCCCGCCGCTGACCTCGCGGAGGCGGAACGGCTCGGCGTCGCGACGGCCCACGCCGACGGGACCGTACGGTTCCGGCATCCGCTGATGCGGGCCGCCGTCTACGCCGACGCTCCGGAGCACGACCGCCGCCAGGCGCACGCGCTGCTGGCCCGTGCGGTCGCCGAACCCGTGGAGCAGGCCCGGCACTTGGCGCTCGCCCACCCGTACGAGGACGAGACCACGGCCCGCACGCTGATGTCCGCGGCCGAGTGCGCCCGTCGGGACGGCGCGCCCGACGCCGCCTTCGAGCTGGCCGGGCTCGCGGCCCGGCGCACGCCCGGCGACCGTCTCACCGAGCGCGCCGACCGGTTGCTGGCGGCGGCCGAATACGCGTGTGACGCCGGGCAGTTGGAGGAGGCGGGGCAGGCGGCCGAGACCGTTCTGGCCGGGTCGGGCTCCGCACGACAGCGGGTGCGGGCGCGGCTGGTCCTGCTGCGCAATGCCGGGCAGGCGTTGAAGGGTGCCCATGCCCTGATCGATGAGGGGCTCCGGGACGCCGCCGGCGACCCGGAGGCCGAGGCATGGCTGCACCACTGGGCAGCCGTACGGGGCCTGCTGTGCGGGGAGTTGGAGGACGCGGCCCGGCATGCCCGGCGCGCCGCCCGGCAGGCGGCCTTGGCCGGTGACACGGAGACCCGGATCGGGGCGCTCGCCACTCTCGCCCGGGTGCGTTCCCTGGGCGGTGAACCGGTCGCCGCCGACGTCGCGTTGGAGGAGGCGCTCGCGCTGGCCGGTGGCGCCGGCGCCGGGCCGGAGAGCTGGGGGCTGATCCGGATGCGGGCGATCCTCGCCCTGGACTCCGACAAGGTCACCGAGGCCCAGGAACGGGTCACCGAACTCCTCGCGGAGATCGGGGAGTTCGCCGGGGTCGAGGAGGTCATGGCGACCCTGGTGGCCCTGACCCGGATCCAAGTACGCGCCGGACACTGCCGGGAGGCCCTGAACACCGCCGCCCGCTGCACACGCGCCGTGGCCGAGACGGGCGTACAGACGGCTCCGGCGCTGTACGCGGCGGCGCTCGCCGCGACCGCGGGCGGCACCGCCGACGAGGCCCGGCAGCTCGCCGGGCAGGCGGTGCGGGCCTCGGATGCGGACGGCGACCGGCTGTTCCTGCTGCGGGCGCTGGCGGTGCTGGGGCAGGCCGAGTTGCTCGCCGGCGACCCGCGCGGAGCGGCGGCAGCGGTCGAGGCGCTGCAACGCGCCAAGGAACTCGGCGCGGCCATGTCCGCCGCCGACCCGCCCCTGCTGCACTGGTACAGCGATCTGGCCGAGGCCCTGGTCGTGCTGGGCGAGACAGACGCGGCCGGGGCCGTGATCGACGAGGCCCGGAAGCGGGTGTCCGTCGATGCGCCCGGCAGTGTCCTGGCCGCTCTGGAACGGGCGGAAGGGCTGCGCGAGGCCGGGCTCGGCCGGGCGAAGGAGGGGGCGGTACGGCTGCGGGCCGCCGTGGACCGACTGCGTCAACTCCCGTTGCCCGTAGACCTGGTGCGCACTCTGATCGCGCTCGGCGCGGTCGAACGCCGGGCCCGTCACCGGAACGCGGCACGCACCGCTCTCGGCGAGGCATGGGACACGGCGACGCGGATCGGCGCCGTTCCGCTGGCCGCGCGGGCCGGGGACGAACTGGCCCGTCTGGAGGCCGGCGACCGGGACGGTGAGGGGCGTCCCGAACTCACGCCCACAGAAGCGCGGGTGGCCGAACTGGTCGGCGGCGGGGCCACCAACCGGGAGGTCGCCGCCGAGCTGTTCATCAGCGTCAAGACGGTCGAGGGCACCCTGTCGCGGGTCTACCGCAAGGTCGGCGTCCGCTCGCGTACCGCGCTCGCCCACGCGATGGCGGTCGCCGTCATCGCGTCCGGCGCGGCGACCGTGAGCGTCGGCGACGACGACCAACAGCAGCTCACCGCACAGGCGGTGACGATCAGTCAGCCCGGCCGGGTGCGGACTCCCCGCGCGCTCGACAACCGCCGCTGACCTGTCGTCCGCGGTTTTGCATGCAATCCGCGGTTCACGTGACACGCGTAGTTAACACGTAACGCAAGGGTTCCCCCGCTTATGCGGGTGGGGCTGATGTTCCTACGGTGAAGCCGCTCCCTTCCGGGACAGCAACCCCCCACTCCTCGGAGGATCTCCGTGACGTCACGCCTGAAGCTGGTCGGCCTGGTCGCCGTACCGGCTCTGCTCGCCGCCGCCGTCCCCAGCGCCTACGCCGCCGCCCAGCCGCACACAACTCGCGCCGCCATCGCGGGAGATGTCCTCAAGGGCCTGAACCACGACGCGGCCCGCACCGGCGCCGTCTCCGCCGCCAAGCGCATATCGGTGGCCATCAGCCTGACCCCGAGAAGCGACAAGACGCTCGACACCTTCGTCGCCAACGTCAGTAATCCGCGGTCGAGTTCCTACGGCCACTATCTGACGAAGGCCCAGTTCGCGGCCCGGTTCGGCCGGACCGACGCCGAGGTGAAGCAGGTCAAGGAGTACCTGCGCGCCCAGGGTCTCACCGTCGGCAAGGTCCACTCGGGCAACCTGCTGGTCGACGCCAGCGGCACCGCCGCCCAGTTGGAGAAGGCCTTCGGCACCAAGCTGTCGACGTGGAAGGACGCCAAGTCGGGCCGCGCCTTCTACGCCAACGAGACCGCGCCGACCCTGCCGACCGGCATCGCCGACCTCGTCAGCGACGTGACCGGCCTCAACAACCGCGCCCAGCTGCACCACCAGGCGTCCTCCGCCGTCAACCCGCACAACGGCCCCGGCGGCGGCTACACCCCGGCCCAGATCAAGGGCGGCTACAGCGTCTCCGGTACGTACACCGGCAGCGGGCAGAAGATCGCGCTGCTGGAGTTCGACGGCTTCCAGCAGGCCAACATCACCAAGTACGACACCAACTACAGCCTGGGCTCGCCCACTCCGACCGTGTCGAAGGTGGACGGCGGTTCCGGCGCGCTCGGTGACGGTCAGGTCGAGGTCGAGCTCGACATCGAGGTCCTGCACGCGATCGCCCCGAAGGCGAACGTCACCGTCTTCGAGGGCCCCAACTCCGACGCCGGTGAGGTCGACACCTACCAGGCCATCGTCGACAGCGGCATCCCGACCACCTCGATCAGCTGGGGTGCCTCCGAGAGCCAGCGCACCACCTCCAACATCAACGCCGTGGACGCCGTCTTCAAGGCGGGCGCGGCCGAGGGCCTCGGCTTCTACGCGGCCTCCGGCGACGACGGATCGGACGACGCGGGCGACGGCACCACCACCGTCGACTACCCGGCCAGCGACCCGTACGTCACGGGCGTCGGCGGTACGACGCTGACCGTCACCTCCGCCAACGCGTGGAGCAAGGAAACGGCCTGGTCGGGCGGTGGCGGCGGCAAGTCCTCCGTCTTCAAGATCCCGAGCTGGCAGACCGCGGTGCAGAAGACCGCGGGCGGCGGCTACCGGCAGGTCCCCGACGTGTCGGCGCTCGCGAACCCGAGCCCCGGCGTCTCGATCTACTCGCAGGGCAGCTGGGGCACGGTCGGCGGCACCAGCGCCGCCGCGCCCGAGTGGGCGGCCTTCGGCGCGCTCTACAACCAGCAGGCCGCGGCGGCCGGCAAGGCCAACCTCGGCTTCGCCAACCCCGCGCTCTACACGGCGAAGGGCACCGGCTTCCACGACATCACCAGTGGCAGCAACGGCGCCTACTCCACCGCCACCGGCTGGGACTTCACCAGCGGCTGGGGTTCGTACAACGCCGCGACCCTGGCGACCAAGCTGCTCGGCTGACCGCCTGTAGCTGAACACCGATGAGTGAAGCGCGGGGCGGGTGCGCTTACCCGCCGCCCCCTGCAGGGACCGGGACATTCCCGTGCGGGGGGCCGCGGGGTCGAACCTGCCCCTCCCCCGCCCACCGGCAGCGGGCGCGGACAAAACCCCGAACCA